>JAADFS010000230.1:0-3525 GCA_013152795.1 Deferribacteres bacterium | reverse complement strand
TTGTTTTATTAATTTTTTCAACACTCTTACCAAATAGCATTTTAATATCACCTTTTTGAATGGCTAAAAAGTCTTCCATACTAACATCAGTAGTCTGTGGTGATATCGCAACTTGCATAAACAATCTAAGATCAGGAACTTTGGCTATCAAAACGTGATAGTAAGAATTATCCTTTGTGGGAGTCATCCAAACACCCTTCAAGTCTTTATGGAATGTAGTATATACACGCCATTTATCATTAGGAAAAGTCAACTTGATATGCTGGTCGTAATTAGTGTAAGTAAGCGTACCAGGTTCTTGATTCCATGTTCCAATGAAATCATAGCTCACCGTGGCACATGAAAAAATTAATAAAACAAAAAACATCAGCAATCCAATGTAACTGAATTGAAAAACCTTCTTTTTCCACAAAATCTTTCTCATAATTCCCTTCTCCTTAAATAATAAGGTTACCCTTACAGTGGCATAATACCGCCCCGGGGCAGGAGAGCCTGCCGGAGAAGCTTTATCTGCGATACCTTCATTGGTAACAGCTCAGCCCCTCCCCCTCCCGATAGGGGAGGGGGAACTCGTTTCATTCTGCACCCTGACAACTGCACCCTGCACCTTTAACTTTGAACTTCGAACTTTGAACTCTGAACTTTGTTCCCCGCAGGCTCTCCTGCCGCCTTTATGCAACATTAAGGTTACTTTTACTCCTTGGTATAACGCGGCAGTTGAGCGGTGCCCCGGAGGGGCAATTAATCTCCACCTCCTGGTGTACGTCCGACAGCTTGAACTAAGGGTCCCCCTGTACGTGAACCCTGCTGATGTTATTGATATTAGCAGAAGTATTAGCCCAAGGCAAGGGCAAAACCGAGAGGAATTCTCTGGGGGAAGCCCTGCGTTCCGTTCTTCGGTCATTCTGTAGGGGCGTATGGCAATACGCCCCTAATAGATCGGGTTCGCAGAAACAAAGCCCTCCCTCACCATACCTTTCGAAGATGCTTCAGTCCTTTTATGTAGTCCTCGTATTCTATGTTTGCCTCTACTCCGTGCTCCTGCAATATATCCATCATCTTTGAAATGGAAACGCCCGCAATCCTTGCAGCCTTCTCAATGGATGCTTCTGATTTCTTATACTTCTCTATAGCAAGCATTATCCTGCCAAGGTCAAGAAGTTCCCTTACCGCCTTGGAGACATCTTCTTTCTCTTCGTTGGCAAGCGCGGAAAGAAATTTATAATCATCTTCATTTATGCGCATACTTAAAGTTCTGGTGGCCATCTCTCTAACCTCCTTGTATCTGTTTTGCTGCATCTTCAATGATCGCCCTGCTATACCTCCCTATAACTTGCAATTTTTGCAACTTTAACAGAGCATCATCTCTTTCAATCAGACCTTTTTCAAATAATCTAATTAAAAATGCAACCGCCGTTACAAAATCCAGTTTCAGTATCTTACAGGCCCTTATAGCATTTCTGTCATCAGTTGCAATCATACCGGCGCCTTCCTGAAGAGCGAGCAATAATGCCTCTGCTTCACCTGCATCAATATTAAAGTCTTCCGAAAGTTTTTTTATATGTTTCCTGTTCTTTAATTTTATGTTTCTAATTTTTTTATCCTTAATCATTTTATTAACTACCGGTGTCTCTTCTCTGCCCTTTAAACAGACCTCCGACTTCACCTTTTCAGGGATTAAAACCGCACCGTGGTAATTTGAAACAAGAGTTTCGAGCATGTCTATCCTCGCGAGCAAAATCAGGGTAGATGAGTCAAAAACTATCATTTTTTAATTGTATGACATTTGTATGACAATGTCAAATGCCCGGACATTGCGCCTATTGACCACAGGGTTTTGAATGAAATTAATCTCAATCTATACACTACTACGCCAACCGCAAAAAAACATTGCAATTGGCCGGTTTTGCTGTTACGATGTAGTCATTGCCCAAAATAAGTTTTTGCCGTTTTTTTACTTACCGCCACTTTCTCAGACTTTTGCAGGGGTCTCGTAATAGAGAAACTTTTCAACCATAATAAAAGGGGGTAATATGTTCGGGAAGTCATTAGTTATTTTTGTAATTTCGATTTTTTTATTCAGCGCGTTCGCGCTGACAGAGGCTGACGCATTCAGGGTCAATAAGTCTTCAGCAGCCGGGATAGAGGTTTATGATGCCGATGGGCAGTATCTGGGACTCTCAGCTTTTTCCCTGATGGAGAATAGCTATGCTATTTATGTTCCTTCTCTTTCGAGTTATGTTGGTATAAATATCTCGACCGGGGAGGGCGCCTTAGTAACGTTGTATTTTCAGAGTAACGACTGCACCGGAACGCCGTATGTTCGTCCTCATCAGGCTTACTGGATCGGGTACAACAGAGTTACAGGAAAATACTACACCGGGGCAAAGACTGTACCTGTCAAAATGCAGACTAATAGTTGGTTGCAATCCGATTGGTGTAGATCAATGGATTTTCTTGACTATAAGGTACCGGCAGAAGAGGTTTCTGCTGACTCGCTGCCGTTCACATTTCCTGTAGCTTTACCGCTGCAATTTAAAATAGACGGGACCCTTGCAAAAGCAGGAGGGGCGTATTGCCATACGCCCCTCCTGTCTCATAATGTGGCATAAACAGGCAGAGGAGTTCCCGGGTTGCGGGTTGCAAGTTGCGGGTTTCGGGTTCTGAGTTCTGAATTCAAGGTGCAGTTGTCAGGGTGCAGAATTAAAATCCTTTCCCCCTCCCCCTTGACGGGGGAAGGCAGGGGTGGGGGTCTCCTGTGTCTCCATCAGTAAATGTATACGGTAGTCTCTGTGACTCCCCGATGAATCGGGAAGCCGCTTGCCGGGGTGGTGTGGAGGGCCGGGAGAGAAAAGGCGCGGCTACTCGATTATGTAAATTTAACCACTAAAAACATCATGGAAAAATTTATCCTTATCAAGTTTACTCTGCCATAAACGATGCCTCTTCACTGATTCAATCCTTTTTCGGGCTGGTAAAGTAAGAAACCTCTTTGTTTCAACAGGTCCTAATTTTTCCATCAGAATATCAATCACCTGCTTAAGTAGTTTCTCTTCACTTATATATTGACTATTTTTCATTTTAAGTCCTCCATAATACAAAACTCTATCGGATTCATCGTTAATACCTTAACGTCACTTTTCTTTGTCTTCTTCAATATCCCATCATCACAGGTTATAAAAACATCACTTGTTTCCTCTGCAAATGCTAAATGTGCTGCATCTGCAACACCAAATTTGAGTGAAAATAAATATTCTGCTCTTTCTCTTATCTTTTTTAAATTACAAGATGGCTTCATCCCAAACTTATCCAATAAAATTATCAATTCCGTTCTCTCACGAATATCTTCGATTGCTTCAATTTCTTTCAAATGCACTGGTGAAACTATTAAGTTATAATTCCCGTTCATTATATTCTGAAGAGTCAGATATAACGCATCAGTTTCAAGGCGAATACGCATTATGTTTTGATCATCAAAAGCTCGACACAGCGTACAGACATCCAGATATAATTTTTTCATTTGTT
>JAADFS010000229.1 GCA_013152795.1 Deferribacteres bacterium | reverse complement strand
ACCTGTCCGGAGACCCGAACAGGCTGCGCCAGATTCTCGTGAATCTCCTGAGCAACGCCATAAAATTCACGGAAAAGGGAGAGGTAAACCTTCTCGTGGAGAAAGAGGAAATGCGTGACGGCGACTGCAGGCTGCTTTTTTCCGTCTCTGACACGGGGATCGGCATTCCCCGGGAAAAACAGAAATATATATTTGAGAGTTTCACACAGATAGATTCCTCGACCACGAGAAGGAACCGGGGGACTGGCCTGGGGCTTTCCATAAGCCGAAGACTCGTGGAACTCATGGGCGGCGGAATCCGTGTTGAGAGTGAAGAGGGCAGGGGCAGTACCTTTTATTTTGATGCCAAATTCCGGCTCTGCCGCGGAGACGGAGACGGCATACAGCAGCCGGGGCGTGTTGAGCTTAAGGGCATGAATGCCCTCGTGGTTGATGACAATGCCACCAACCGCCTGATCCTGCGGGAGACTCTTTCCCTATGGGGGCTTGAGGTGACAGAGGCAACGGGAGGCAATGAGGCGATCAGGAAACTCAGGCAGGCAAAGGAAACCGGCCGTGCATTCGACCTTGTGCTCATTGACTGTAAAATGCCTGATATGGATGGATTCGAAGTTGCAAGGAACATAAAGAACGACCGCGCCCTGAAGGGGACCACCATAATGATGCTCACCTCCGAGGACAGGAGCAATCACATTGCACGGGCAAAGTCGCTGGGTATTTCCGCCTATGTCCTGAAGCCTGTAAAAAGACCGGAGCTGTATAATACCATAGTCGGTGTCCTGTCAAGCCGGAAGACTGTCACGGCAAGAAAAAAGACTACATGCAAGGTGGAAAAAGCGGAAAGGCCCCTGCCTGAATTGCCCCCGCTCAGCATACTCGTTGCAGAGGATGACGAGATAAACCAGAAGATGATAACACGCATGTTGGAAAAGCAGGGACATAGGGTGACAGTGGCCGCAAACGGCAGGGAGGCCCTTGATGCAATAGAAAAACTCAGTTTCGTACTGATGGATGTCCAGATGCCGGGGATGGACGGGCTTGAGGTGACCGGGATTCTCAGGGAAAGGGAACGCGGCAGCGGCAGGCATATCCCCGTTATAGCCATTACGGCATTTGCCTTCAGGGAAGACATGGAGCGGTGCCTGCAGGCAGGCATGGACGGATATATATCAAAGCCGGTCAGGAAGGAAGAGCTCTTTGAAACCATCTCGGACAAGCTGTCCCCGAAAGAGGCACGGGTATTCAACGAGGAGGAGGCGCTCAGGCTGGTTGAGGGTGACAGGGAGTTTCTGAAAGAGATAGCAGGGATATTTATCAGGAAATCATTCTCCGTCCTGCAGGAGGTACGCGATGCCATCGACAGCGGCAGCCACGAGGCCCTTGCACGTGCAGCCCACAGGATCAAGACCGAACTCGCCTCCTTCGGCGCCGAACCCGCCCGTCAGAGGGCCGGCAGGCTGGAGATAATGGGCCGCAGGGGAGATATGACAGCGGCATTGCAGGAATATGAAGCATTAAAAAAGGAGATAAGCCTTCTGAATGAGGCATTGGGGAAATTTATATCATGAATTCAGGACACCCGGATGCGACAATACTTATTGTTGAGGACAGCGAGATCACCCGCCGCGCGCTCACGCATATACTGAGGCGCGGCGGTTTTGAATGTCTTGAGGCGGAAGACGGATTTGAGGCACTCGGTCTTATAGAGAGGCATGAGGTGGATATTGTGCTTTCCGATCAGCAGATGCCGGGGATGGACGGGATTGAACTGCTGGGTAAGATAAAGTCACGGTACCCTGATATTCCCTTCATCCTCCTTACTGCACACGGCAGTGTTACAAAGGCGGTCATTTCAATCAAACAGGGGGCCGATGATTATCTCGAGAAACCGTGTGAGCCTGAGAACCTGGTCGCCACCATACGCCGCAGCCTCAGTTTCAGGCAGTTGAGTGAGACCAACAAAAAGCTCAAGGAGCACCTCCGCAGCCGGTACTGTTTCCAGAATATGGTCACCAGGTCTTCTGCAATGATGAGGGCCCTGGAGCTTGCAGAGAAGGTGGCCAGGACGCCTGATACCACCGTCGCCATCTACGGGGAGAGCGGAACCGGCAAGGAGGTCCTTGCCCGGGCCATACACTTCGCCGGCAGGAGGATGGAAAACAGGTTTGTCGCGGTAAATTGCGCGGGCATACCCTCCAGCCTGTTTGAGAGCGAACTCTTCGGGCATGTCAGGGGTGCATTCACCGGAGCTGACCGGGACAGGGACGGCAAGTTCGAGCTTGCCAGGGGAGGCACGATCCTCCTCGATGAGATCGGTGATATGCCCGTGGACCTGCAGGCAAAGCTGCTGAGGGTACTGGAGGAGAGGTGCTTTGAAAGGGTTGGTTCCAACAAGCCGGTTAAGGCCGATTTCAGGCTGATAGTCGCCACAAACAGGGATATAGCGGAACTGGTCAGGGAAGGGAAGTTCCGCAAGGACCTGTACCACAGGATAAACACATTCCCCATTACACTGCCGCCGCTGAGGGAGCGCAAGGAGGACATCCCACTGCTGGTTGAGCACTTTATGGAGCAGTTCAGAAAGGATCTGGGGAAGAAATTACGCGGGGTCTCGCAGAAGGCGATGGATGTGCTGATGAGCTACAACTGGCCGGGCAACATCCGCGAGCTGAGGAACTGCCTTGAGAGGGCCGCCATCCTGATTGAAGATGAGCTGGTCCGGCCGGAACACCTGATTATAAGAAACGGGGGTCCCCTTGAAGAGGACGGTATGGTAAGCATCACCCTCCCTGCAAATGAATTTACCCTTGACACCGTCATAGACAGGGCACTCGAGACGGCCCTCCGCCTGTGTAACAACAACAAGAGCCGCGCAGCGGAGCTGCTTAATGTGGGCAGGAAGATGTTCTACCGCAGGAAGGACAAATCTTGATGTTGCATAGTTAAGGGTGCAGGGTGCAGTTGTCAGGGTGCAGAAGGAAACACCTCCATCCTCCCCTTGGTAGAAAGTCAGGGGAAAGAATAGAACCAGGCCGGGCTGAGAAAATGGTCGGGGCGAAAGGATTTGAACCTTCGACCTTACGGTCCCGAACCGTACGCGCTACCAAGCTGCGCTACGCCCCGTAACAAAAATAATAACATATTTATCCATACAAATTCTAAACCCCTCTTCCGTGCTTCACCCCGGGCAGTGATAACGATACAAGAGCTGCAATGACATAAAGACCGAGGGCCGAGACCATGACAAACCGCAGGCCGTATGACATCGACAGCATAAGGGCCAAAGGCGGGGCCGCCACGGATGCGAACCCGTTTATGCCCCATGCCCATGGTATAAGCTGCCCTGCATGTCCTGAAAGGATTCTCAGCCCCGAGGGGAAAAGCCACCCCATGAAAAAGCCGGCGGGCGCGGTGAGGAACACCGCCATAGCCGCCCTCGCAATACCACCGGAGGAGATTACCGATCCCATCAGCGTATCAGCAAAGAAGATATGAAGACCCCCGAGCAATACAACTCCTGCCGCACCCATGACGACGGCCCTGCCGGGTGAAATGCGCATACTGTTTATGAGTATGCTGCCCGTGCCGGCGGAAAAGAGGAAGCAGCCTATCATGAGTGAGGCTGCATATACCGGGTCGCCCAGATACTTTGTGAACCGTATTATCGAGGCCATCTCCAGGGCCATGAATGCCAGGCCCAGCAATAAAAAATAAATGCAAACGGCCAACTTGCCCCGCACCGCGGCATCAGCGGCCCTTTTCAGGCGGAACAGCGGGAGGATGATTAATACCGCGCCGATGGCGATCACCTCAATAAGGACGAGTACCAGCACTGCATAGCCCGTCTCCAGCCTGCGGAACCAGTTCCGGCCGTAGGTGTCCATGAGCCATGGAAGTGAACGCCACCTGAAGAAATCATAAAAATAAGGGCGGTCGTCCGTGGCAGGCCGGATATTGTATACCCATTGAGCATAAAAGGTCTGCCGGTCAGGCCTGCTCAGCCTTGCCATGCCCGCCGCCAAGGATACCCATTTCTCCGCATCAGCCTCCCCGCCTGCACCGGCAGATACTGTTGATTCCTTCATCAGATGCGGGAACCACTGCACGTCCAGGTTTAATTCATTGACGGCTTCAACGGCGGAACCGGCAAGTTCCGCCGTGACCGGCTCCCTGAATGCGATTATAACCGCGGCCAGATAATTTCTCAGGCAGGCGAGGTTTGATTCCGGATGATCGACGCCGGACCTGCCGAGGGATTCGGCAAAGGTGGCAAACAGCTTGAAGCTGTCGCGCGGCGGGGTCTGGATACCGCGGGTAACTGCGATCATCCCGCGGGGTGTGAGGCGCTTCCAGGCCAAAGAGATGCCATCTGTGGTCAACAGGAAATCCGCATAAAGCGACTGTAGCCCGGCCGTGCCTGCTGCAAATCCCTCTGCAGTGACGATCTGGATGATGTCGAATTTCTCGCGGGTCCTTTCAAGAAACAGGCGCGGCTCTTCGGTGACCACAGTGACATCAGGGCCGGTGAATACATCACCGGATTCCCTGCGCAGGGGACCCTGCATCAATGAAACGACAGCAGGGTCAGGCTGTACAACCGTGATGTGGGACGCCCTGAAACGCCTCGCAAGCCAGACATTCACCCCGCCTGTCTCTCCAAGGAGCAGAACCCTGGGCCTGTCCATGAGCCTGTAGGGAAATGATGAGGGCGTGTGGTCGAGGATGGGCGCATCATCAGGGGAACCGATCCTGTAAACAGTCCCGGCCAGTTCGCCGTCCCGCAGTATCGCCAGTTGCGGCGGCGGGGGCCCGGTCGCCCCGAGGCCGGCGAACAGCGTGAAATGAAGAAGCGGGGACCTGTAGACATCAAGCCGCCCGCGGGGAGAGTATCTTGTAAGCATGTGTTCTGCGTCCCCCTGTGCCTCCAGGTCCTGCAGCCACGCAAGTGTCTTGTACTGGTCGGTCTTCAGGGTTATCCCGGCTGTCGGGACATATATAATCAGAAGACCTGCTGCGAGCATCACCAGGAGGCGGGGCACCGTCACTTCTGATTTCGGGCCTGCATATACAACACCGGCGGCCCAGGCTGTGAGGGCGGCGGAGGTGACCAGCAGTTTCTCCGGCAGCAGGAACATCAAACCCACGGCGGCCGCCCCGCCCGCAGCCGTACCGAGCATGCTGCATCCGTATATGAGGGGCGCATCATGTTCATGCCGCTTAAGTGCCAGTCCGATTGCAGTGGCCCCGGACAGAAAAGGAACCAGGATGAGGATATTACAGGCAGCGAATAATGCAAGTTCCCTTTTGCTGTAGAGGAGGTACTGCATGTCGATGGGGATATACGCGGCGGTCAGGATCACGGCTGTCGTGGATACCGCCATGGCCATGCATAAATATGTCATCCACAGCCTGAACCTCCTGAGAAGCCTCTCACCGGCAAAAGACAGCAATGTGCCGCTTATGCCGTATCCGAGCAGTGCGGTGCTTATGACAAAATACGAGAAGTGGCTCCAGCGGGTCACTGACAGCAGTCTCATCAGGGCGAGCTGAAGCATGATGACCGCGCACGATACAAGGAATACGGACACGGATGTGCGTGAAACAGTGACCCGGCCGGCAGGCGAGGCTCTTACTGTCATTTCTCTGAACGCCCGGTCATGGGTACGAACACAACCGGCAGGCTGTCGCGCGAGGTCAGCCTTCCGCCTGCGTCCTTTGTCACCACGACAAGGCGCTGGGTTGCATACGGGCTGCCGACAGGCACCACCATGCGCCCGCCCGGCCTGAGCTGTGCCAGCAGCGGAGGCGGAATGTGGCCTGCGGCACAGGTCACGATGATAGCGTCAAACGGCCCCTTCTCCTTCCAGCCGTAGTAGCCGTCTCCGGTTTTCACCTCGACTGTATTGTATCCGAGCCTGCGCAAGGTCTCCCTGGCCCGCTCTGCAAGGGGTTTTATGATCTCCACGGTGAATACATGCGGTGTTAGTTCTGACAGGACAGCGGCCTGATAACCGCTTCCGGTGCCTATCTCCAGCACCCTGTCCCCCGCCTTGATGCGGAGCAGCTCTGTCATGAAGGCGACGATATAGGGCTGGGAAATGGTCTGGCCGTAGCCGATGGGCAGGGGTCGGTCGGAGTATGCATCATCTGCAAGGTAAGGCGGGACAAAAAGGTGGCGTGGCACACGCCTCATTGCTTCGAGCACCTTTTTGTCCTTAATCGCGGGACGGCCCCGGCCGGACTGCAGGTCCAGTACCATCCTGTCCCGTTCGGCCTGCCGTTCAGTGGCCCGGGGCCCGGCCGGACTGAGAGATGATCCGGTTCCGGAGATACGGGCAGGGCCGTCGGCTGAGGCTAAGGGGACGGAACAGTAAAGCACGGCGAGCGACAGCAGCCCTGACAGGCACATAATTTTCATTCCCACCACAGACATATTGTTTACCTTACAGTGGTATAAAAATATCGCCAGCGGGCAGGAGGGCCTGCCGGAAAAGCTTTATCTGCGATTCCTTAAGGAAATATATCAAGTTCCCGTGATTCGTGTCCGTTGTCCGTGACCGTAAAAGACAAAAAA
>JAADFS010000228.1 GCA_013152795.1 Deferribacteres bacterium | reverse complement strand
AGGGTGCAGGAAAAACATAAAATTCCATTCTGCACCCTGACAACTGCACTCTCTGAATACTGGTATTTCACGCCCACTGTCAGGAACTGATCGACATATGCTGGAAATAAGGAATGTGGAGAAGGATTTCGGAGGCATAAAGGCTGTGCATGACTGCAGCCTCCAGGTAAAGGAGGGCACCATAACAGGCCTGATCGGCCCGAACGGCGCCGGAAAGACCACCCTGTTTAATATCATCAGCGGGTTTTACCGGCCTGACAGGGGGGAAATACTCTACAGGGGCGAGCGGATCGACGGCCTTCCGCCCCATGAAATCTATCGCAAGGGAATCATGCGGACCTTCCAGATCACCCGGGAACTGCAGAAGATGACAGTGCTTGAAAACCTGATGCTTATCCCGAAGAACCAGAAAGGAGAGAAGCTCAGCCGTGTTTTTTTTGATCCCGGCGGGGTGCGCAGGCAGGAGACCGAGATAAAGGAAAAGGCCCTGGCAGTGCTGGAATTTGTCGAGCTGATCAACCTGAGGGACGAGTACGCTGCAAACCTGTCCACAGGACAGAAAAAGCTGCTGGAGATCGCCCGGGTACTGATGTCTGATGCAGAGCTGGTGCTCCTTGATGAACCCGGGGCCGGGGTAAACAAGACCCTGCTGAAGAAACTCTCGGATAATATCAGGCAACTGAGCGCCGGAGGGAGGACGTTTTTCCTGATCGAACATGACATGGACCTTGTGATGAGCCTGTGCGATCCCATTATTGTGATGAGCGAGGGAACAAAGCTCACCGAAGGCAAGGCGGAAGACATCAGAAAGGACATGCGCGTGCTTGACGCGTACCTGGGGGTATAAAAACCTGATGTTGCATAAACCGGCGATGTGTATCCTTGAAGTTCAGAACATAGTTGCGGGTTACGGCAGGGTAAACATCCTGCACGGTGTCTCGATAAGCGTGGGCGGCACTGAAATCGTAACCGTCATAGGCCCGAACGGGGCCGGCAAGTCCACGCTCCTCAGGTCGGTTTTCGGCCTGATAACCCCGCGTGAGGGCAGAATCATTTTCAACGGTGAAGACATCACGGGGTCAAACCCCAGCGCCCTCGTTGCAAAAGGGCTTGCCTATGTGCCGCAGGATAAGAACGTGTTCCCCTCCCTGAGCATACAGGAGAACCTCGAGATGGGCGCCTTTATACTTAAAGGCGGCTGCAGGTCCCGTATGGAGGTTATATACGAGCTGTTCCCCTGGATGAGGGACAAGAGGCACGTAAAGGCCGGTGACCTGTCCGGCGGCCAGCAGCAGATGGTCGCCCTCGGAAGGGCGCTTATGCTCGAGCCGCGGCTCCTGCTGCTGGATGAGCCCTCGGCAGGGCTGGCGCCGAACATGGTCTCCGAGATACTGGAGAAGGTAAAGCAGATAAACAGCGCCGGGGTGGCCGTCCTTATGATAGAGCAGAACGCCAGAAAGGCGCTTGCAATATCCGGCAGGGGATATGTCCTGGCAATGGGAAGGAATGAATTTGAGGGCACGGGCAGTGAGATGCTGAACAACCCCGAAATCGGGAGGCTTTACCTCGGGGGCTGATTGAGAACATGGAACAATTGATTGTCAACGGCATAATCACGGGCAGTATCATCGTCCTCGGGGCGATAGGGCTTACCCTCACATACGGCATACTCAGGTTCGCCAACTTCGCACACGGGGACTTGATGACCCTCGGCGCATACGCGGCCCTGACCCTTGCGGGCATGAATCTCCCGTTCGGCGTAGTGTTTGTCATTGCAATGGCGTTCACTGCGGCTGCGGGTATTCTGCTTGATACGGTACTGTACAGGCCCCTGCGCAAAAGGGGATCAATAGTCCTCCTCATCTCATCCATCGGCGCGGCATTGTTGCTCCGGAACCTCATACTGATTATCTGGGGCCCGCGTATGAGATACTACAGCCCGGATATCCAGATTGCATACATGCTGCCCTTCGGTATCCGCATAAAACCGGACGAGATCCTGATTATCGGCATTGCCGCCGCCCTGATTGTCTTAGTGCACCTGTTCCTGAAGAAGACCCGCATAGGCAAGGCGATGCGGGCCACGGCGGACAATGCGGAACTGGCGCAGATAGCCGGCATAAACACTGACAGGGTGGTTATGTGGACATGGGGCATAGGCTGCGCGCTTGCAGCAGCGGCGGGGATACTGCTGGGGATGGAGGTGCAGCTAAGACCGCAGATGGGCTGGGATATCCTGCTGCCGCTCTTTGCCGCGGCGATCCTCGGGGGCATCGGCAGGCCCTACGGCGCAATGGCAGGCGGGATCATAATCGGCCTCTCACAGGAGATATCAACCGCTTTCATCTCAACGGCCTACAAGCCCGCGGTCTCTTTTGCCGTGCTGATCCTCGTGCTGCTGATCAGGCCATCGGGAATATTCGGCAAGGAGGGAAGATGGTCATAGGCGGGCTGGAGAGTTACCTGATCGTATTTCTTGTAATGTCCGGGATTTTTGCAATCCTCACTCTGGGGCTGAATCTCCAGTGGGGCCTTACAGGCCTGTTCAACATCGGCATCGCGGGGTTTTTTGCCGTCGGCGCCTATACATCAGCCATTCTCACCACAGTACAGTCCCCCGACCACCTCGGGGGATACGGGATGCCGTTTATTACCGGTATCCTGGGGGCAGGCGCGCTTTCAGGGATGATAGCTTATCTGATCGGCATCCCGACACTCAGGCTGAAGGGGGATTATCTGGCGATTGCAACTATCGGCATTGCAGAGACGATCAGGCTGGTCTTCACCAATGAGTCATGGCTTTCAAACGGCACGCGCGGCATAGCAGGCATCCCCGGGCCGCTGCGGGAGGCCTTGCCGCATGACTATTACAATCTGTTTTACCTGCTGATAACGGCCGCTTTTGCGGGCCTCGCCTTTTTGTTCATTGAAAGGGCCCTCCACTCGCCCTGGGGAAGGGTTCTGAGGACCATCAGGGAGGATGAAATGATGGCGGCTGCAACCGGCAAGGACGTATTCCACTATAAAATGCAGTCCCTGGTTGCCGGTGCCGTGATAATGGGCGTTGCAGGGGGATTATACGCCCATTTCATAGGATTTATCAGCCCTGATGTCTTCAAGCCCATGCAGTTCACCTTCCTGATCTGGGTCATGCTCATAGTCGGCGGGGCTGGAAACAACACAGGGGCCGTCCTCGGCGCCGTCGTGGTATGGGGCCTGTGGACCGGGACCGAATTCCTTATCGACGCACTTGAGCTTTCCACCGATTACCAGACAAAGGCAGGCGCCCTCCGCATCATAGCCATCAGCATTGCGCTCGAGCTGATCCTCCTGCTGAGGCCGGAGGGCATCCTTGGAGAAACCAAAAAAACCTCTGATTAAAGGGAGTCGCTGAAGACCACCTTTTCATCGACTATCTTTCCGTCCTCGATCTTCCATATGCCGTAACTGCCGCCGGTCACATCGCCGTTTTCATCAAAATTGACAGAGCCGGAGACCCCTTCATAGTCTATGTCCTTGCCCTCCTTCAGGAGTTCCAG
>JAADFS010000227.1 GCA_013152795.1 Deferribacteres bacterium | reverse complement strand
TTTGCTTTGTAAAAAGCTTAACTTATAAAGAGTTACATTATGGCATAACTTTTGCTTAATCTTAATTATTGTTTCCTGTTATTCTGTTTCTTGAAACAGAAGTTTAATATTAATTCAGTAAAACAAGAAAAAAGGGGGGGTACAATGAAAAAAACGATACTAACAATTTTATTTATACTTGCGGTAGCGATTCCTGCACATGCAGTATTAATAGGAGGGGTAGAATTTCCTGATGGTGTAGATTCATTTGCAGATAGTGTCTATTCCTATTTTCCTGGCGATAATGTAGGGCCTGGCTATGATGACCCAAATGCTGCTCTTGGAACACCTGATTACTCAGGTGCTAATAATACGGCTGTTTCTTTAGGTATTAATGGATACTTAATTCTTCAGTTTACCGATAACTCCCTTACTACATCAGGAGACAACACTGCTGATCTTCATATTTTTGAAATTGGAGGAGCCATCGAATGGATGAACGTAGCAATATCAACCGATGCACTTTCGTGGATTGATATAGGAAATGTATTAGGGCAACCATCGAGCATTGATATCGACCCTATTGCAGGTGTTACACCCGGCACATTATATAAATATGTACGCATAAGTGACATTTCCCCTAATCAATCAGGCTATCCATATGGTGAAGCTGATATTGATGCGGTCGGAGCTATTTCATCTGCTCCGCCAGTTAATCCAGTCCCTGAACCATCCACCATGCTTTTACTTGGCAGCGGTTTATTCGGTGTTGTAGCATTTAGGAAGAAGTTCAAGAAGAATTAAACAGTCCGACAAGGAAATATCTATAAGGTAGAGTCGGAAATGGCTCTGCCTTTTTATTAGTATCTCTATGATAAGGATATATTATAAGGTCTCAAAATTAGAAGGACATCACGCGGAATGCACACAACTACAACTTCTTCAGGCCGGCAGACCACCGGAAGAGACCATCAGGCAAAATGCGGCACAAAGCCGTGCTGCCTGTATATCTCCTGTGCCTCCGGTGATTTGATGAAATCCAGAAACTTCTCTGCATTGCCGGGGTTGGGGGCATCTGCGAGCCTGGCTATAAAGTAGTTGACGCTGTCCCTCTGGTCGAATTCTTCACCGGGCTCAACAGCCTCCACCCTGAGGCCGTCCTTTTGCGCATTGACGACCTCTGTGGCCCAGACAGGGCCGACGTCGGCCAAGCCCCTCGTTATCCGCTGGGGGGTCTCCCTGTGGTGAACCGTTGTGAAGACGGTTGTACCGTCCGCTTTTTTCTGTTCCAGTATCTTTCTGACAAGCTCATCTCCTCCCGCCTTTCTGTACATGGCCGTGATATAATGTGCAATGTCCTCGAGGCGGCCGGGTTGTGAAATCCTTATGTCGTCACGGCCGAGGTCTTTGACCGATTTGATATTGCACGGGTTTCCTTCGGAAACCATGAGGGCCAGCCTGTTGTGCAGGTATATGAAGTATTCATTTACACGGCCCTTCACGGAAAGCTCCTTCATCGCCTCCTCGGTAACCGAGGTGTAAATGTCCGGCACTGTATCGATCACCTTATCCTGAAAAACGGCGCCGCCTGCGAGTATCTGCCTCAACTCAAGGCCGGGCGGCAGGGTCTCATAGAAAATCCTTTTTACGTCAGGATATATCTGCCGGAATCTTGACAGGAGGTCATCCATGACCATGAACTGGTTGCCGGCCATAAAAAGCACAAGGTCGGCACTGTCCATGTACTGTATATTGTGGATGTCGTCACCGCGTGAGGAAGGGATTTCAGGCAGACTGCCGTCTCTGTCTTTCATGAATCATTCACTCCTGCAATAATAAACCTTACAGTGGCATAACAACATCGCCTCCCTTGCCACATTCGTTTATGCAACATTAAGGGATAACCTGCCCGGACACGGGGAAGATTTTTCCATGCCGGCGGATGTCCCCCACATACAGGAAGGAGAAAGATGCCGCAACGCCGGTTGCGGTTAAAAATTACAAGGGCCCCGGTATCGAAGACTTGACCAGATCAAGCAGAACCGACGGAAACACCCCTATAACGAGTATCATCACTGCAGTGACCGCAAGGGCGAAATTCATGGACGGCGAGGTGGTAAGGGCCACTTCCTCCCTGGGGTCCCTCATGTACATGTACATTACAACCCTGAGGTAGAAGAATGCGGAGATCACGCTGAACACCACTGCTATAATCGCCAGGTATGTATAGCCTGCATCAATCACCTCCATGAATACGTAGAACTTCCCTATAAACCCGGCGGTGGGCGGAATGCCCGTCAGGGCGAACATGAACACGAGCATCAGTGCAGAGGCCACGGGATGGCTCTTTGCAAGGCCCATGTAGTCATCAAGGTTTTCGCCCTGAAAGCCTTCCCTTCTGAGCATTATCACCACTGCAAAGGCGCCGATGTTCATGATTGCGTATATCATCAAATAATTGGCCGTGCTTGCAAGCCCTCCCGGGGTGCCTGCTATTATCCCCAGGAGCATGTATCCAGCGTGCGCGATTGAGCTGTAGGCAAGCATCCTCTTTATGTTCGTCTGCGCAAGGGCGATGATGCTCCCTGTTGCCATGGTAATAACCGCCAGCGGAATCAGGATACTGTCCCACTGTACCTGCATGTCCCCGAATGCGCTGAACAGGACCCGTCCCAGGACCGCAAACCCTGCAGCCTTGGGCCCCACCGACATAAACGCCGTCACAGACGTCGGCGCGCCTTCATACACGTCGGGCGCCCACATGTGAAACGGCGCCAGCGCGATCTTGAATCCAAAGGCCACTATCATGAATATCAGCCCCAGAAACACCATGGGGTTGCCGGTGATATCCAGCGTCTGCAGGGAGGCGGCGATATCCTTGAGATTCGTGGTGCCTGTCAGCCCGTATGTAAGGGAAATGCCGTAGAGAAAAAACGCCGATGAAAAGGCACCGAGAAAGAAGTACTTCAGGGCCGCCTCGTTCGAGCGGGGCTGTTTTCTCATCATGCCCGCGAGTATATACGTGGAGAGGGCCATCAGTTCGAGGCCGAGATAAAGGACTATCAGGTCTGCGGCCGAGGCCATTATCATCATGCCTGTCGTGGCAAAGATCAGGAGCGCATAGTATTCTCCGAAGGAGGCCTTTTCTATAACCATGTAACGGAGTGAAATGCAGATCGTCAGGATGACATTGAGATAAAATATAAGCCTGAAAAAGTTGGAGTATCCATCCAGCACAAACATGTCCGAAAACACTGTCACCGGTTCGCTGAAGCCGTAAAGCTTGAGGGTGCCGTACAGGGCCACAAGGGTACCGGCAACGCCGACGACAGCGACGACTTCCTTCTTTTTCACGATAAGATCAAGCAGCATCAGTATTAAGGCAGTGCATATCATGGTAAGCTCGGGCACAATAGGCCTGATACTCAGTAAACTAAATCCGCTTGACATATCCATATCAGAAAATCTCCCTTATATATTCTGCTATCAGGCTCTCCTGTCCTGCATAGGCAGTCTGATTCACCTGTTCAATTAAATGCTGTACTGATGCGTGCATGTAGCTCAGGAAGGCGTTGGGATAAAACCCTATCCAGAAGACGAATACGATCAGGGGAATTAATGTAAGTACCTCCCTCGCGTTTAAATCCCACACAGGATGATGTCCACCCGGCGTTTCATAGTCAGGCTTCGGCTTTTCAAAGAATATATTCTGGTAGAGCCGCAGCATGTACCCCGCGCCTAATATGATTCCCGTGGCTGCAAACACACCGAGGAGCTTCTTTGCCTTGAACGCGGAGAATATTATCAGGAACTCCCCGATGAAGCCGTTCGTGCTCGGCAGCCCTATTGAGGCCAGGGTAAGGATTATGAAAAAACCCGCATACCACGGTACAAGCTTGGCAAAGCCGCCGTAGTCCGCTATCACCCTGGTATGTGTCCTCTCGTAAATCATTCCTATCATAAGGAACATCGCGCCGGTGACGATGCCGTGGTTGAGCATCTGCAGGATACCCCCCTCAAGCCCCTGTGTATTAAGCGCAAAGAGACCGAGTGTGACAAAGCCCATGTGGCTCACGCTGGAGTAAGCTATCAACCGCTTGAAATCCTTCTGCGCAAAGCAGACAAGCGCACCGTAGATGATTGCGACAATGGAGAGTATCAGTATCGGCCACATGAAAAACTTCGTTGCATCCGGCAGCATGGGCATGGAAAACCTCAGGAATCCGTAAGCACCCATCTTGATCAGGACACCGGCCAGTATGACACTTCCGGCAGTGGGGGCCTCTGTATGGGCGTCCGGAAGCCACGTATGCACCGGGAACATCGGCACCTTCACGGCGAATGCGGCAAAGAATGCTATAAACAGCCAGTACTGCAGTGTCACCGGATACTGCATGCTGCTCAGCGCCAGGATATCGAGTGTCCTGCCGCCGTAGAAGTACAGGACGACTATACCGACCAGCATCAGCACGCTTCCGACCAGTGTATACAGGAAGAACTTTATTGCGGCAT
>JAADFS010000226.1 GCA_013152795.1 Deferribacteres bacterium | reverse complement strand
ACTATGATGTGGATGTGGTATACATCGGCGGTAATTACACCGACGTCAACGGCAATCCGAACGCCATAATGTTCAGAATAACCACTGATCCGCAAAATCCCGGCAAAGACCCGTCTCAATGGACTCTGTCGCCGCTTGGAAACATAAACCGGATTGCGGGAGGCAAGGATGACGCAAAGAGGATAACATCAGCGCCGTCAGCGGCAATGGACGACATGGCGAATCTGTGGGTTTATTTCGGGACGGGACAATTCTTTGGTGCATCGGATAAAAACCGGACAGACACCGGCGCATTTTACGCAATCAAAGACAAATGCTGGGACGGAAGAAGCTGCATCTCATCTTCTTCTGCGCCTGCGCTGATAGATATCTCCACGTCCGAAGTGGCGCTTGACGGTACTGTCACCGGCGTAAAGGGTTGCAGCGACACGATAAAGTCATGGACTGATCTCATAAACGCATCGAATACATGTGACGGATGGGTTCTCTATTATAAACGGCGGGGAGAGAGAGAAGACTTCACAGGAGAACGCCTTGCCCGATATGGAGAAAGGTCCCTTTCCAAACCCCTTGTCTTCGGCGGTCTCGTCTCATGGGGGACGTATATCCCCGGAAAAAACGAGTGTGCTCCCGATAAAGGCGAAAACCACGCGTACTCAGTCTATTATAAAACCGGCACGGCCTTCAAATACTATGTCTTCGATGAGCAGAAAAAGCAGGCAGAGGAAGAATCGCTGAATAATGCCTCCGGTCTTGTAGCCAGGATTAAAAAGCTTAAAATTGTCCATCCTCCGGCGCCGCCTACCGCACAGATAACCGCCAAGGGAACCGTGAAGATATTCTTCCCGGGCGGTGAAGCAGCGATATCAGGAATTGAAAGCAATACCCCGCTCTCCATGAAAAGCGGTATAGCCGGCTGCAAAAATGAAGAAATACCATAAATAAGCACACACTACTTACTACTGCACCTTCCCTGACAAAGGGGAGGTGCAGTCAATTGCCCCTTCAAAAAATTATGTAACTGATTACATAATTCTATAAAGCAGATTACACAGCCAATATAGCAACCCTTCCTAACTCCCTTTAAAACAAGCTTTTTATTTTTAGCATTATATTTGCTACCAACCTATGCAGAGCACCCAGAAAGGGGGAACAGATAATGCGTGCTAAAAATAAAAAAAGGGCTCGAAACTGCAAGAATCTCCTTTGTGCAGGAATTATTATGGCCTTTATCCTTACCGTCAACGTAGCTGTCGGCGGTGATGCTCCAAGTATGACAAACTATACTGCATTTCCACCCATCGGGGGCATACTCCTGAAACCGAATATCCTTCTCAATCTGGATACATCATACTCAATGTTCTATTTTGCATATGATTTTAATTTTAACCAGGCGGTGGACAGTGCCGGTGGAGGAATGAGCAAATGCAGCGATGTGCCTGTAAGCACGGGCTTTAACCCGGATGGTCCGGACGCTATTCCGGGAACCGCAGATGATATAAAATACTACGGCTATTTTGATCCGGACCGTTACTATACATATACAGGAAGCGAATTCGTGGAATCATCGGGAGATAAATCAACACGCGGCAAAGCGGTAAATGAATGGGACGGTAATTTCCTGAACTGGCTTACAATGAGAAGGGTCGACATAGTAAAGAAGGCCTTGATCGGCGGCAAGACATACGGCAGAATCAATAACACAAGCGGCCACCCTAATGATCTTATAGCGCAGCAGCCGTGGATCCATTTTGAGGGCTGCAGTAAGCAGGTTTCCAATCCCGCGAAATATATCCCTTCAGGCCTTGTAACTGCTGATCCCCAGGTATTTTCCTTTAATAACGACAGGGGCTCCCATATGACGATTCCCCTATCCGTCAATGATGTTTCTTCATTCAGCATAGGGACATCTTATAACAGCAGCAACAGTTTCAAAGTTGTAATGCACCGCGATGACAATGATGTACCCAACGGTGTGATACAGAGGTTAAGCAACAATGTAAGATGGGGGCTTGAATTTATCTCCGATCAGGAGCAGTATAGTACTCCCACAGACTGCCTGTGCAAGGTAAACACCGAGACTTACAACGGCAAGGGCGGAGGTAAAAACAAAACCATACCTGATGTACAGGGCGGAAAGGTTGTTGTGCCGTGCGGGTATAATACCGTTTCGGATATAGTGAGTAAAATCGCAAATAATATCCCCTTAACACCCGCAACCCCCATTGCCGAATCACTCTGGACCGCAACCGGCTATTTTAAGCAGGACATATCCGCTGCGAATTCAGTAGGACCGAATTATACGGGCTCTTCCTATCCCGTGAGTGACGCAGCAGACCCCTATAACTATGCCGAGGACCCCGCTGTCAACAAAAGAAAGCTGCCGTGCGCCAAAAGTTTCGTGATTACAATCACGGACGGAGAGCCGACACAGGACCAGGCCATCGCATCTTCAATAATATCCGGAGATGCGGTATATACTGACAATGAAGGCCCGGTCCCGGGATGGGCGGATACCACAACCACGGATTCCGGCTACCTTATCAATTCTTTCTGGGACCAGACATATCTGAAGGGTTCCCACTATATTGACGACATCGCCTTATATGGTCACGTTGCGTCAAATTCATACAGGGATCTCAGGCCTGACAATACCAACCCTGACCTTCCGGGAGAGCAGTATCTCACCCATTATTTCATATTCTTAAATCTTGCCGGTGAAGGCTCCCCTGATGCCCGCAGGCTCCTGAACTGGCCTAATACCGGCAGTACATCTCCTGACCCCTCCGACCCCACTGATCATCCCAGTGCAGGGGGTGCAGCAAGAAACGGCGGTTTTATAGATATTAATGGCAACTTTTTACCTGATCTGACCTCTGAATACGACAGTGATGGTGATGGAAACAATGACACATTCTACGAGGCCAATGACGGCTATCAGCTTGAGGCTGCGCTCACAAACGCCGTATACACAGCATTTAAACGCGCGGCCTCCGGCACTTCCGCGAGCCTGATAATCAATACGGCAACTGGTGAGGGAGCGGTTTACCAGGCATATTTCTACCCTCAGAAATTTGAAGGCAACGAGATCAGGAAATGGCTCGGCTATATCTACGCCATTTTTGTCGACAGGTATGGTAATTTAAGAGATGATGCAGGTATTCCCGGCAAACTCGATGATGACGACCCTGTCATCAAGATAAAGAATTCCACCACAAACGAAACAGAAGTTTACAAGTGCAGCACAACGGACAACGGGAAAACATACTCCTGTCCCTCAACGCCCGAGCCGGGGGGGCTTGAGAGCATCAAGCCTATCTGGGACGGCGGCCGCTGGCTGTGGAAGGCTGCACCTTCAGACAGATATATATTCACAACCACAGATGGTTTTACTGCAAGTGATTTCCTCGACACGGCGGACTTATCAACGTTACAGCCCTATCTCAGGGCGGCGAATGATAATAACAACGAAGAGGTAAAAAACATCATCAACTGGATTCGTGGAGATGATCTGGCGGGGGTAACGGATGCGGGGCATCCTGACGGTTACAGGAAAAGAAGCATCAGCCTTACAATCAACG
>JAADFS010000225.1 GCA_013152795.1 Deferribacteres bacterium | reverse complement strand
CGGCGCCGTCCTGCTCGACAGGGTTGTCGCGACCGTCAACAATGAGGTTATAACGTGGAGTGAACTCGTGAACATGATCAAGCTGGAAGGAAAGGCATACCTGGAGAATGTCCCTGCTGAAGAAAGGCGGAAGAGGATCCGGGAGCTTGAGAAGCCTTTCCTGAACAGACTGATTCAGATGAAGCTTGAGCTTCAGGAGGCCCGTAAAATGGGGCTTTCCGTGAGTGATGCCGAGATCGACAGCGCGGTTGAGGATATCCGGAGAAAGTTCGATCTGACGGAAGAGGCACTTATGGCCTCTCTCCGGGCGGAAGGAATGTCTCTGGAGGATTACAGGGCCAGGCTGAAAGAGCAGATCCTCATATCAAAGGTGGTGAACTACGCCATCAAGTCCAGGATCGTCATTACAGACAGGGAAATCCGGCAGTATTACGAGGCCAACAAGGAAAAGTTCACCGGGAAGGAAAAGGTCAAGATAAGGCAGATATTCTTTGCAGCGCCGGCAGATGACTCCCAAAAGGCGGCGGTCGAGGCCCGGGCCCGGGAGGTAATGCAACGGCTCAAAAAGGGGGAGGATTTCGCCAGGCTTGCGATTCAGTTCTCCGAGGGCCCCAGCAGGCAGTTCGGCGGTGATCTCGGGTATATAAGCCGCGGCAGCGCGCTCAGGGAAGTCGAGGATGTGGCCTTCGCCCTGAAGACCGGGGAGGTCAGCAAGCCGTTCTGGAGTCCCGCGGGGCTTCACATCATAAAGGTCGAGGACAGAATAGAAGCCGACGGCATGGAAAAGGCCAGGGAAAAGATAAAAATATCCTTTTTAAAAAGGCATTTGAGTCAAAGTACCATGAATGGAGCGCAGCCCTGAGGGAAAAGGCCTATGTGGAAGTGAAGCTTTAAATAGAGAGCAATCTTGAATCCATATATATTTTAAGGAGTAAATCTATGTTGCAAGATGATGTGAAAATCGGACTTACCTTTGACGATGTGCTTCTGATGCCTGCAAAATCGGATATCCTTCCGGCCGAGGTGAATATAAGCACACAGCTTACACAGAATATCAGGATAAACGCCCCTGTTGTAAGCGCCGCCATGGACACGGTGACGGATGCCAAGCTTGCCATCGCCATAGCAAGGGAGGGTGGTATCGGGATAATCCACCGGGCGATGTCCATAGCCGAGCAGGCGATGGAAGTGGACAAGGTCAAGAAATCGGAAAGCGGCATGATCGTTGATCCGATCACATTGCAGCCTGATGAAAAGATATCAAAGGCGCTTGCAATTATGGAAAAATACAGGATATCGGGGGTACCTATTACAAAAGGCAGAAAGCTTGTGGGGATTTTAACCAACAGGGACCTGAAATTCGAGACCAACCTGCAGAAAAAGGCATCGGAAGTCATGACCAGCAAGGGGCTCATAACCGCCCATGAGGGGATCACACTCGAGGAGGCCAAGGAAATACTTCATAAGCACAAGATAGAAAAACTGCCCATTGTGGGCAAGGACTTTATCCTCAAGGGACTGATAACCATCAAGGACATTGAGAAGAGGGAAAAATACCCGAACTCCTGCAAGGACGAGCTCGGCCGTCTCAGGGTCGGCGCAGCGCTGGGTGTGGGAAAAGACACCCTTCCCCGTGCAGCGGCCCTGATTAAAGCGGGTGTGGACGTGCTGGTTGTGGACACCGCCCACGGACACTCCAAGAGGGTTATCTCCACGGTCAGGGAATTAAGAAAGAGATACCCTGACCTCGAACTGATAGCCGGCAATGTGGCGACTGCCGAGGCGACAAAGGACCTCATAGACGCAGGCGCCAATGCCGTGAAGGTGGGTGTGGGCCCGGGTTCAATCTGCACCACGAGGATTGTTGCCGGCGCGGGGGTCCCCCAGATTACGGCGATCAAGGAGTGCTCGGAAGTCGCCGATGCAGCCAATGTGCCGATCATTGCAGACGGCGGGATCAAGTACTCCGGTGATGTGACAAAGGCGATTGCAGCAGGTGCAAGCTCGGTCATGATAGGCGGGCTCTTTGCCGGCACTGACGAAAGCCCCGGCGAACTGATGCTTTACCAGGGAAGGACATACAAGGTTTACAGGGGCATGGGCTCTCTCGGGGCCATGGAAGCCGGCAGCAGGGACAGGTACGGACAGGACAAGGTGGAAAGCAAAAAACTCGTCCCTGAAGGGGTTGAGGGCAGGGTGCCGTACAAGGGGCTCCTCTCCGCCAGTATGCATCAGCTTCTCGGAGGGCTGAGGTCAGGGATGGGTTACTGCGGCTGCAGGAACATAGAAGAGCTGCGCAAGAAGGCCCGGTTTGTAAGGATAACGCCTGCAGGCCTCAGGGAAAGCCATGTCCATGATGTCACTGTCACAAAGGAATCCCCGAATTACAGCCTGGATTAAATAATAGTAGTGCATAACGGTTATGAAATTTAAAGAGAAAATCCTTGTTCTTGACTTCGGTTCCGGTTCCCAGTACACGCAGCTTATAGCGAGACGTGTGAGGGAAAACAGGGTATATTCCGAAATCCTGCCTTTTAATGTTTCCATTGACCGCATCAGGGAATTTGAGCCGAAAGGCATAATCCTTTCAGGGAGCCCCTCAAGGGTAGGGGCCGGCGATGCGCCGTTTCCGGATGAAGGTATATTCGGCCTCGGCATACCGGTCCTCGGCATATGTTACGGCATGCAGCTTATGGCTCACTGTCTCGGCGGAAAGGTGGGAAGGGCGGCGAAGAGGGAATACGGGCGGGCCGAACTCGTGATCGATGACTTTACCGACCTGTTCAAGGGCCTGGCCCGCAGGCGCCGCAATGTGGTCTGGATGAGCCACGGCGACAGGATACAGAGGCATCCGCCTGGATTTATCCCCATCGCCCATACGGACAATTCCCCTATTGCGGCAATGGCTGACAAGAAGCGGAAGTTCTATGCGCTTCAGTTCCATCCCGAGGTGGCGCACACCGAGCACGGCCCGAAGATAATGAGGAACTTCATATTCAACATCTGCAAGTGCAGGCCCACATGGACGATGAAGTCCTTCATCGAGACAACCACCGGGGAAATAAGGTCAAGAGTCGGCAAAGACAGGGTGGTATGCGCAATCAGCGGCGGTGTCGACTCCGCTGTCACGGCAGTGCTTATGCACAAGGCCGTAAACAAACAGCTCACCTGTATCTTTGTGGACAACGGTGTGTTGAGAAAGGGAGAGGCGGAAAAGGTTGAACACACCCTCAGGAAACACTTTCATATGAAGATAGTGTGCGTTGACGCGCGGGAGAGATTCCTCAGGAAATTGAACGCCGTTACAGACCCTGAGAAGAAGAGGAAGATTATAGGCAACGAATTCATCCGCGTCTTTGAAGAAGAGGCCAGGAAATTAAAAGGTGTGAGGTACCTTGCACAGGGCACGCTGTATCCCGATGTGATAGAGAGCACCTCATTCAAGGGTCCGTCGGCGACCATAAAAAGCCATCACAACGTGGGGGGGCTTCTGAAGCACATGAAGCTGCAGCTCATTGAGCCGCTGAGGGAGCTTTTCAAGGATGAGGTCAGGGTCCTCGGCAGGGAAATGGGAATCCCCGAGGAAATACTCAACCGCCATCCGTTCCCGGGGCCCGGGCTGGCCATAAGAATCATCGGCAGGGTCACCCCCCAGAGGGTGGATATACTCCGGAAGGCCGATGCCATAGTACTTGAGGAGATCAGGAAGGCGGGTCTTTATAATGAGATATGGCAGGCGTTTGCAGTCCTGCTGCCAATAAAGACCGTGGGTGTGATGGGGGATGAGAGGACATATGAAAACGTCATCGCAGTAAGGGCCGTAACCAGTGTCGACGGAATGACCGCGGACTGGGCAAAGCTGCCGTATGAGGTGCTCGGCCTCATCTCCAACAGGGTCATCAATGAGGTCAAGGGTGTAAACAGGGTCGTGTATGACATAAGCTCAAAGCCGCCGGGCACTATTGAGTGGGAGTAAGCGTTAAGGATACAACAGGCAGGTGATTTCCGTGAATAAAAGGATTAATCTCTCTTTTTTTCTTCTAATTTTGTTATCGTTAACCATTACCTGTTATGCCCATGCAGGTGGAAGGGAGGATGGAAAAATGACGGAATACATACACTGGCTTGGACATGATACATTCAGGATCGAAGGCGAAAGGGTCATCTTCACGGATCCATTCAGGATACGGAAAAGCGCCCATGCCGACATAATCCTTATAACCCATGACCACTATGACCACTGTTCCCCGGAAGATGCAGAGAAACTCCTGGGGCCCGACACCGTCATAGTTGCAACGCCTGACTGCGCCGGCAAGCTGCGGGGAAACGTCAAGACCGTAAAGCCCGGGGACAGGCTCACGGTAAAGGGTATCGATATAGAGGCTGTGCCTGCCTACAATACCGACAAGCAGTTTCATACAAAGGACAGGAACTGGGTCGGATATATCTTTACAGTCAAGGGACAGAGAATCTATCTCGCGGGTGACACCGACCATATACCGGAGATGAAGACCTTCAGGGCTGACATCGCGCTCCTGCCGGTCTCCGGCACATATGTGATGACCGCTGATGAGGCCGTCAGGGCGGCGCTTGACATAAAGCCCGCGGTTGCGATCCCCATGCACTACAACTCCATAGTGGGGACGGAAAAAGACGCAGAAAAATTCGCGGACGGGCTGAAGGGAAAGATCGAAGTAAAGATACTTGAGAAAGAATAGTGCAAGTGTAAGTGCAAGTGCAAGTTTCCGACACCGGCACTTATTCTCCACTTACACCTGCACTTACACTTTAAACCAAAAACCAATGGCCGATGCCGGAAAGATATCGAAACTCTTACTGAAAAAATACCCGAACCCGCGGATTGCGCTTAATTTCTCCAACCCCCTGGAGCTTCTCATAGCCGCCATTCTGTCGGCCCGCTGTACGGATGTGAAGGTCAATGAGGTGACCGCGAGTCTTTTCAGGAAATACAGGACCGCCCGGGATTACGCGTCTGCCGATCCCAGGACATTTGAAGCGGAGATAAGGCCCACGGGTTTTTACAAGAACAAGGCAAAGATGATTATCGAATGCTGCAGGAAGATCGCCCGGGAGTTTAACGGCAGGGTCCCGGATACCATGGAGCAACTGACCGCACTGCCGGGGGTGGGCAGAAAAACGGCCAATGTTGTCCTGGGCAGCGCCTTCGGCAAGCCGGCGGTGGCTGTTGACACCCATGTGCTCAGGGTCTCAAACAGGCTCGGCATAGCCCGCTCCCGCAATCCCGAGCGGGTGGAGGAAGAGCTCAAGAGGCGGATTCCCGAAAAGATACTGACACCGGTCAACCTCGCCCTGATCCTCCATGGAAGGGAAACCTGCACTGCGGCAAGGCCGAAATGCAGGCAGTGCGTGCTCAATAAAGAGTGTGAATGGCCGGAGAAGACCTCCTGAGCACAGGCCGGCCATCATGAACAGGAACCCCCGCAACCTGCAACACGCAACCCGCCGACTCGTCCATGCATTCAGAGGAGACATCATCGGCAGGGAAATAATATTCCATGAAACAACCACCTCGACAAACGACGCGGCATTTCAGGCAGGCAGGCTGAGGCATGACCCTGAAGGTATCGTGGTCGTGGCGGATTCACAGACAGCCGGCAGGGGTAGATTCGGCAGGCGGTGGGAATCACCCCCGGGTGTCAACCTGTACTTCACCGTGCTGCTGCGCCCGCCTCTTCAACCGCGGGAAGCCCCGCTTGTCACACTGGCGGCCGGCACGGCCGCTGCCTCTGCAATAAGGGAGTTCACGGGTTTGAAGGCTGAAATAAAGTGGCCCAATGATATTATTGTCAACAGCAGGAAAACCGGCGGAATACTCGTGGAGATGAAGACCGGCACGCGCGGGATAAGCCTCCTTGCCGCGGGTATCGGGATAAACGTAAACATGACCCCTGAGGCCCTCCCGGAAGACATAAGGCCGTTTACAACGTCATTAAGGGCCGAGTCAGGCAGGGCCGTTGACAGGGCAGGGCTTTTCGCCCTCATACTGGATAAACTGGAACATGCCTATAAAATTCTCTTAAATGGTGATAAAAGGGCTTTAATTAATGAATGGCTTCGTTTAAACTTCACTATAGGCAAAAAAATACAGGTCAAGACCCCCCACGGGATAATATCCGGCGTTGCAGAGGCAATTAATGACAGCGGAGAGCTCATGATAAGACTTTCATCCGGAGAGCTTGAAACAGCACGGGCGGGAGATGTGACGGTGTTAAAAACGTGATCCACCGGAAGACAATATGCTTTTACTTATTGACATAGGAAACTCGGATATCACGATAGGCCTCTGTGAAAACGAGTCCGTTCAACATACATTGAGGCTCGGGACACTCATGGCGGCCGAAGATGCCGGGATGTTTTCAAGGCTCCTGAGGGATTTTATCCGCGACAACGGGATGCAGCAGCCCCGGGGCGCTGCAATATGTTCGGTCGTCCCCGGGGTCACGCCTCTGCTTACAGGGGCCCTGCAGCGGGAATTCGACATTGAGCCCCTGATCGTAACGCACCGGCTGAAAACGGGTTTAAGGTTTTCAGTCAAAAACATCAACGGGCTGGGCGCGGACAGGATTGCCGGTGCCGCAGCAGCCCGCCGGCTATACACGGGGGATCTCGTGGTGGTGGATTTCGGCACAGCGACCACTTTCAACGTGGTCACGCAAGCCGGCGAATACATGGGCGGCGCCATAATGCCCGGGCCGGGCTTGTCGGCCGATTCCCTCGCCGGGAAAACGGCAAAGCTGCCTCGTGTGGACCTGAACGGCCCCGTCAGGATTCCCGGCAGGGACACTGCCGAAAACATCCGTGCCGGGGTGATTCTCGGACATGCGGGTGCTGTTGAAAGGATCATCAGCGAAATGGAAAACGAACTTAAAACGGACCTGTCCCTCATTGCCACAGGCGGTTTCAGCAGGCTGATAACACCGTATATGAAGATCGACCCTGTTGACATCAATCCCTTGCTGACCCTTCAGGGGCTGAGGTTTATCTATGAGATGAATTCAGGTGTTCTTTCAAAAAACGCCTCCGTACGGGAGGCGATAAATTCAGGAGGTTAATCTATGAAAGTCGAACGCATACTATTCCCAACGGATTTCTCGGAAGGCTCCACCCATGCGATGCATTATGCCGTGGATCTTGCAAAACACTACAACTCCAAGCTCTATATCCTTCATGTTATTTATGACATTACAAAGGCAACGGAGACATACATACCCCATGTCTCCGCCGACCTGCTTTATAAAGAGCTGAACGAGTGGGCACTGAAAGAGATAGACAGATACTGCGTAGAGGAGATAAAGGACATTTCCGATGTGGAGAAAAAAGTTGTGACAGGCATACCCTATGAAGAGATAATCAAATTCGCCGAGAAGGAAAAGATCGACATGATCGTAATGGGTTCATACGGAAGGGTCGGCATAGAGAGGTTCTTCTTCGGCAGCACAGCGGAAAAGGTGGTCAGGAGGGCGCCGTGCCCGGTAATGGCGGTAAGAGCGCTGGATCACGGGAGAAAATAAAAAAGTCGAGGCGCATGAAGGTATATCTCTCGGAGAATGCCTTTATGGGCCTCCTGCTGAGCAGCGCCGAGGTCTTCAAGAGGGAGTGTCTGGGATACCTCCTGGGGTACCGTCTCGATGACCGGTTCATAGTGGAATACGCCTTTGGCCTGCAGACAGCGAGGAGAAAGCGCCGGGGGGTCATATTTCATCACAGGGACCAGAAAAAGATAGAGCCTATCCTGTCGAATTTCGTGAAGCTCCAGATAGTGGGGGATTTTCATTCCCACACCCCGTACGGCACTACAAAAGGCATCCCCGTGCCCAGCCCTGAGGATATCAGGGAGATGGAGAAAGACAATCTCTACATCATAATAGCCATCAACGAGCTGGAGAAGACCAAGCCGTGGAAAGAAAACAAGGACGGCAGCATCTCCGGAAGCATGGGGAACCTGTTCTTTAAAATATCGGCATATTCTTACATAGACAGCATACATCAGAGGGCCCCCATCTACTGTCCATTCCCGCCGGGCCTGAAAGTGGGGTAACATTCCGGACAAATTGAAACTCAGGCACTGCATAGCCGTATCCGTATTATTTCACCTGTTGTTGTTGTGGGTTATATGGACCGTGCCTCCATCGACCGGCGGCAGGGGATCGGTGTTTAATGTCGACCTTGTGGAGCCTGTCGAGGTCCGGAAGCCTCCGGTCCCGCCTAAGAAAAAACCGGTTCTCAGAAAAAAGACCCGTCATCCCCCTGTCAGTGTAAAACGCCGTAGTCCTGCAGGCAGGAAAAAGCCGCTGCCCGGGGCTGTGCACGGCAATGGCACGGAGGCGCATCAAAAAGCCGGGGAAGATACGGAGGCCGCCCCCCGGCTCCCGCAAAGGGCGCCTCTGTCTTCACTGTTTGATAAAAAAACCATAGAAAAATTCGCCCGGAAAGGCCTGCCCACTGAAAAGGGGCTCTCCTTTGATACATCCGGATTCCGGTACCGCAGATACATGAGAACAGTGAAGAAGAGGATAGAAGACATCTGGAAATATCCTGAAGAGGCTGCACGCCTGGGAATATCGGGCGACCTTTACATGGATTTCACGATAAAAAAAGACGGCACGGTCGGTGAGATCGAGATTGTAAGGACATCCGGCTACAGGGAGCTTGATGAGGCGGCGATAAAGGCCCTGCGAGACGCCTCACCGTTCTGGCCCCTGCCGGAGGACTGGGAGAAGGACAGCCTGAAGATAAGGGGGCATTTCATATACATTCTCGGCAGGACTTATATTATGTAGGCAGCCTACTTCCCGAAAATTTTCTTGCCCGGCAACATAAAATGTGATATTCTTTTCGTCAACGAGGCTCTTTGAACGCATAACCTATCCGGTATGTAGTGTAGATGAACAGACTCATCGATTTTTTACGCAAACCAACACTGGGGGTTTATATATGGCAAACATCATCATATTAATGCCTGCGTTAGTTATTGGCTTTTTTGTTCTCCGGAAAAACATATGGGCTAAAAACGCCTTGATTTTATTATTGATATTTCTGATTTTTATGCCGACATTACTAAGCGCCCTTGCGTCCGAATTATCATTAAATATTTTAAATACCGATACATTGATATATCTGGCAATGATATATTTATTCACAAGAAAGTCAACAAATGAATATTTTTTAGAAAAGAATACATAACCTTCATGATATGTACCTTAATGTTGCATAAACGGGCAGGAGAGCCTGCCGTAAAACCTTTATAAAGCGATGGGATATTGAAAGTAAGTCTCTATTGCAGGAAATAACAAAGAGTGAAGTTCCAAAAGACGTCCATATGCCGTGCAAAGTATTTCCTGAAGGTATCGCAGATAAAGCTTTTCCGGCAGGCTCTCCTGCCCGCATGCGATATTTTTATGCCACTGGGAGAACTTGCTTTAATCCGGAAGTGCTTCAGGTGTAAACAATTGACACCATATGCATGAAATGATAAATTAATGCATAAGGAGGCCGGTTATGAGAACGACTTTGGATTTACCTGAAGGGTTATTGGAAGAAGCAATGAAGGCTACTCATATTCAAACGAAAACCAGGGTTATTATTACAGCATTGGAGGAGTTAATAAGAAAATCAAAAATTTCTGACTTGAAGAGATTCAAAGGAAACTCTGAACTTTGAACTCAACTCTCCCCCCAGCCTGCCTTGCCGGTTTATGCAATGTTGAGGTATAATGTGAAAAGGTTACTTTAACCCTGGTAGGTTCCCCTGCCGGAACAAATTTCGGATCCCGGACAGGGTTGAAATCAGGTCATTAAGGCCCGATTGATTAATGGTATTCATTAATCAATCGGGCCTTTTCGTTTTGAATCACCCTGTTCAGGGCGAGAGGATTCAGGAGTTATACTCCTCCTGTTAACCTTAATGTTGCATAAACGGGCAGAGGAGTCTGCCCCGCCGGCAGTATTTTATGCCATTGTAAGGGGGCAGGGGGCAGTTGTCAGGGTGCAGAGGTGTTACCACGGAAGGTCAGGTTGAAAGGAGGGGCGGTATGAACAGTTTTGACCGTAAGCTTAAGGAGTATGGATATTATCCGCTGAAGGCCAGGGAGATGACGGCCCTGATAGTGATAATGGGCCATAAGTGCAATATGCGGTGCACGCACTGCTATGTGGATGCATCGCCGGACAGCACGGAGGAGATGCCTTTAAGCACCCTGGAGAAGCTCCTGGATATCTTGAGCCGTCACCGGGCAATCACTACCGTGGATGTATCCGGGGGCGCGCCGGAATTGCACCCGCACTTCCGGTATTTTGTAAAATCAGCGGCGGACATGGGCAGGGAGGTGCTGCTGCCTTCAAACCTCACGTTGTATGATGAGCCGGGCATGGAGGATTTGCCGGAGTTCCTTGCTGAAAACAGGGTAACGATTATTGCATCCCTCCCGCATTACACCGAGGAGGTTACGGACAGGCAGAGGGGAAAGGGGACTTATAAAAAGGTCATAGCCGCATTGAAGAGGCTCAACAGTCTCGGTTACGGCAGGGAGGGCACATCCCTTGAGCTGAATATAGCGTTCAACCCCGCCGGTACCGGCATACTGTCCGACGGTGCATCGCTTGACCGCGCGTACAGGGACAACCTGAAGGAGATGCACGGAATAACCTTTAACCGTTTGTTTACACTGAACAATATGCCCATCGGGAGGATGCGGAAATCCATGTCGGATGAGGAGTTCGACAGGTACATGAAAGAGCTTGAGGCCAGGTTCAATCCGGATACCGTGGACACCCTGATGTGCAGGACCAGCGTCTCCTACGGGTTTGACGGCAGGAAGGCGTATGACTGTGATTTCTGGCGTGTGCTCGATATGCCGATTAAGGACAGCGGCGCGGGCATAGATGATTTTGATTACGAAGCCCTCAGCAGCAGGGAGATTGTCACGCATCCCCTGTGCTTTATGTGCACGGCAGGCGCGGGATGCACGTGTACTGATTTGCTGGTTAATGATTGATTAGGGTGCAGGGTGCAGAATGAAACAACTCCCCCCTCCCCTGGCGGGAGGGGGTCAGGGGGAGGGGGGGAGTGAATTATTACAAAATTATCCCTAATGTTGCATAAACGGGCAGAGGAGTCTGCCGGAAAACCTTTATAAAGCGATGGGATATTGGAAATAAGTCTTCATTGCAGGAAGTAACAAAGAGTGAAGTTCAAAAAGACGTCAAATATGCCGTGCGGAATATTCCCTGAAGGTATCGCAGATAAAGCTTTCCCGGCAGACTCCTCTGCCCCGCTGGCAGTATTTTATGCCATTGTAAGGTTAACACCGAAAAAAAGGAGGAAGATATGAGACAGGCAGTGAGGATTTTTGCCGGCATGGTTGCAGCAGCAGTGATTATGTCGGCGGGGTATGTATTCTCCATGAGCGGCAAACCGGAGGTGAAACCGACGGTCAAGATAGGGTTCAGCATTCCCCTGACCGGTGATATCGGTTTCATCGGCGAGGGGATGAGGGATGCGGCAATCCTGGCAAAAGAGGAGATGGGGGAGACGAAGTACAATTACGAACTGTTGTTCGAGGACGACAAGCTTGATCCCAAGATAGACGCAACCGTGGGCAACAAGTTCATCAGCATCGACAAGGTTGATGTCATTGTATCCGCAGGCGGCGGCTCCGGGGGCGTGCTGTCCAGGCTCGCGGACCAGCACGGGATCATTCACTTTGCCGTCACAACCGAGCCGTCTGTTACAAAGGGGGAGAACAACTTCGCCCACTGGACCTCTCTGCCTGAACAGAACAGCGTGATGGCCGAACAGATCAGGAAGAGGGGTTATACAAGGCCCGCGGCGTTTGTAAACGTGTCGCTGAACGATTATGTGTCGATTTATAATGACCTGAAGACACGGGTGGATTTTGTGGGCACCCAGGAGGTGCAGAGCGGCCAGAAGGACTTCAGGACGGAGATCGCCAGGATAAAACAGGCCCGGCCGGATATCATCGTGCTTATCCTCAGGACGCCCGAGCTGGAGATACTTACCAAGCAGATAAAGGAACTGGGGCTGGATGTCCCTTTAACCGCAATCGAGTCCTTTGCCGTATCAAAGGAACCGGAGCTCTTTGAGGGAGAGTTCTTTGTGGGCGGTGCAGAGCCCTCGCACGGCTTTATCGAGGCGTTCAGGAAGAGATTCGGAAAAGACCAGACCATAGGCGCGGCCAATGCGTATGACATTGTCAAGCTTGTCATAACCGCCGCGGAAAACGTGAAGTCATCATCCAGGCCCACCCCGGATCAGATATCCGCTGAACTGAAAAAGATAAGGAACTTCAAGGGCGCGCTCGGCACACTGTATGTCAAGCCCAACGGAAGGGTCTATTCAAGGCCCACGGTGCAGATGATAAAGAACGGCAAGGTCGTTCACATAGAGCCGTAAGGTGGATATTTTATCCCAGGTTGTAATGGATACAATTATCGCGGGTGCGATCTACACCCTGATCGCGCTCGGCTTTAATTTGATCTACTGGGTGACGAAGTTTTTCAACATCGCCCACGGCGTGTTTATCGTGCTTGGGGGATATACCGTATTCCTCCTGCACAACACGCTCGGGCTCGGCCTGCTGCCCGGTGTGGCGGCCGGGGTGCTGCTTGTAGGTGTCGCCGGCATGCTTGCGGACAGGGCGGTCTTCAGTATCCTGAGGAGGAAGAGGGCCTCCAGCGTGATCATGCTCGTTGCCTCCCTGGGTATTCTCTGGGCGCTTCAGGCGCTTATCGCCCTGGTCTTCGGCACCGGCTTCCAGAGGCTGTCGGGCATGGGCGAGATACCTGAGACTTATGAAATATTCGGAGCCGTGGTCACCGAGATACAGGTTGCGATCATGGCCGCGGGCATATCCGTGACCGCGCTGCTGGCGCTGGTTATCAATAAAACAAGGTTCGGCAGGGCGGTGAAGGCAATAGGCGATGACGAGGAAGTGGCCAGGATCATCGGGATCGACACCGACAGAATCATCGGGTACGTGTTCTTTATCGGCTCCGCCATAGCCGGCCTCGGCGGGATACTGATCGGGTTTGATGTGGGGCTACTGCCGGCAATGGGCATGATGCTCCTTTTAAAGGGCATAACCGCTTCCATCATCGGGGGGGCCGGAAATATTTACGGCGGGGCGCTCGGCGCTTACCTGCTCGGGCTTGTGGAGAACATCGGCGTGGTGGCCTTTTCAGGTGGATGGAGGGATGCATCGGCATTCGGGCTGCTTATAATATTTTTGCTGTTCCGGCCCCGGGGCATCCTGGGGACGTAGTTCAGAGGGTGCAGTTGTCAGGGTGCAGGGTGCAGAATGAAATTTGAAGATTCGGATGTCCGGATATATTTTTTCTGCCCCCTGCCCCCTGTACCCTGCCCCCCCTGTGAAAACAATTTTTTATGGACTATCTGATTCATATTGCAGTTTACTTCACTATCTTCTCAATCACCGGGATGAGCCTGAACCTCATTGTCGGTTATACCGGGCTTTTCTCCATTACTCATGCCTCGTTTTACGGGATAGGCGCCTACACCACCGCCCTGCTCCTGACGAGGCTCGGCGCGGGGTTCATGATGTCCGTGGCGCTCGGCGTGCTGATAACGTTCGCTGCGGCCCTGCTTGTCGGCATGGTGCTGAGCAGGTTCAGCGATGATTATTTCGCGATTGTTTCTCTGGGGTTCAGTACAATAGTGTTTGCCGTGCTGCTGAACTGGCAGGGCCTCACGCGCGGCGGGCAGGGGATATTCGGCGTGCCGAGGGCGTCTGTCTTCGGGTACCGGCTCGTGTCCAACGCGGATTTCCTCATGCTTTCCACAGCCTTTTTTGTGGTGACGTTTTTCATCTGCAGGTTTATCGTGAATTCATCATTCGGCAGGGTCTTAAAGGCGATCCGCGAGGATGAAGCGGCTGTACGGATATTCGGCTACAACACCGTTTATTATAAACTCGCGATCTTTGTAACGGGCTCCATGATGGCCGCGGCAGCGGGCTCGCTGTATGCATCGTACATCGGATATATCGACCCCTCGGTGTCAGGCGTCAATGAGTCTATCTTCATGTTTGTGATCATCATCCTGGGCGGCCTGGGCAACCTCTACGGCCCGCTGCTGGGGGCCGTGTTTTTAATATTACTGCCCGAGGGGCTCCGGTACCTGGGGCTGCCTGTCATCGTATCGGCCAAGATACAGGAGTTCATTTACGGCATGGTACTTACGGCCCTGATGCTCTGCAGGCCGCAGGGACTGGTAGGGGAATATAAGCCGTGAGCAAGCCTTAATGTTGCATAAACGGGCGGGCGAGTTGCGAGTTCCGGGTTGCGAGTTGCGGGTTGCGGGTTGCGGGTTCAACGGCTATAAGGCGAGGGGATATCGGAGATTTAACAGAATAGGGTGCAGGGTGCAGTTGTCAGGGTGCAGGAAGAAACAAGTCCCCCCTCCCCTGGCGGGAGGGGGTTAGGGGGAGGGGGCTTAGCTGTTGCCACTGAAGGAATCGCAGATAAAGCTTTTCCGGCAGCCTCTCTTGCCCGCAGGCGATGTTTTTATGCCACTGTAAGGTTAATGTTGCGCATAAACGGGCGGGAGAGCTGAGTTCAGGGGTTACTATGGGGTTGGGTGAGAAAAAGATGTGGAAATAGCCAGATGTTTTTAAGTATAATACAGAAAGGTTACTTTAACCCTGTTACATTCCCCCGCCGGATAAGTTATACGCTTTAATGCGTGTGTCCGGCAGGGTTGATATCAGGTCATTAAGGCCCGATTGATTAACACTTAGCGTTAATCGGTCGGGCCTTTTCTGTTTTGGGGCAGGGGTATCGTTTAAAAGCGGGAGGTGAAGTCATGAATGTTTTTGATCAGAGGGTGAAGGAGACGGGACATTATCCGTTGACGGCTGAGAGAATCACCATTCTCACGCTTAATGTGGGGTATAAATGCAATATGCAATGCCCCCGCTGCTATGCGGACCTTCTGGCGGACAGGACGGAAGAGATGTCTCTGGGCACGGCGGAGAAGATACTGGAGATACTGGGGAAGAACAGGGAGATCACGACAGTATATATTCTGGGCGGTGCTCCGGAGCTGAACCCGCACATTAAATACTTTATAAAGGCAGCGGCCGACATGGGGCGGGAGGTGATGCTGAATACCAACCTATCGGCGTATTCCGAACCGGGTATGGAAGACCTGCCCTCCTTCCTTGCAGCAAACAGGGTCAAGCTCCTGTCTTACCTTTCCTGCTACACGGAGCCGTGTTACACGGTCACGGAGGATGGCTACACAGAGGAAGGCCTAGACAGGCAGAGGGGCGTGGGCACATATGGAAAGATCATATCTGCGATAAAGAAACTGAATGAAGCCGGCTACGGAAGGGAGGACGGCTCCCTTATACTGGATATAGTATTTCATCCGGCAAGCCCTCTCGAAGACCCCTGTCTGGAAACATTGGAGACCGGTTACAAAGGCAGATTAAAAAAGATGCACAATGTAACCTTCAATCACCTGCTCGCCATGAACACATTCCCCACCGGCCTGCTGAAAAAGACAATGTCCGGCGACGAGGTGGAAAAATATACGAATGCCCTCGCAGAAAAATTCAACCCGTGCCTTGTCAAAGACCTCATGTGCAGGCATTCGATCAGCGTGGCCCATGATGAGAAATTATATCACTGTGATTACTGGCAACTGCTCGGCAGGTCCGCGGAGGGCGGAGAGCCGTGGATAGGCACCATAGACGGCTTTGATTACGGCGTACTCTCAAAGAGAGAGATAGCCACATCGCCGCTGTTCTGTTTTTTATGCACCGCAGGCGCGGGGTGCAGTGATATAGAGCACGGGGAAAGCAAAATCAGCGCAGTGTGCAAAGAGCCGGAGGACAGTGTCCGCGAGAAGAAAGGAGGAGGATAAGGGCACAACGGGCACGACCCGCGGGAGGTTGATATAGGTTGACATGGCATGCAGGGATATTCACCGGGGTGCCGCAGGCAAGGGTTTTCAAATGGTGAACAAAACAAAAAACAGCGAAAGGAGAAAGACATGAAGAAAACAGCAGGGATTATCATCGGAGTTGTCGCCGCCCTCATGCTGGTGTCGGCGGCGTACGTACATTCCATGAGCAAAAAGCCGGTTGTAAAGGACACATTCAGAATAGGGATGATCGCCCCCCTCACCGGTGATGCCGGATTTGTGGGCGTGGGCATGAAGAATGCCCTGTTGATGGCAAGGGAACAGTGGGGGGACGGGAAGTACAATTACGAGTTTGTCTTTGAGGATGACCAGCTTGACCCGAAACTGAGCGCAAGCGCGGCTCAGAAACTCCTGAACGTCGACAAGGTGGACGCCATTGTAACCGTGGGCCATGCCCCGCGCATCACCGTGCCCCTTGCAAGGCAGTACGATATAATTCATTTTGCAATCGCGGTCCAGAAGGACATTCCGGACGGGGTCAACAATTTCTCCCACTGGGCACCCTCCGTAAAACTCAACGGCCTCCTCATCAAAGAGATGCAGAAGAGGGGCATAAAAAAGGTCGGCGTGTTCAGGACCACGTCCCTGGAGGCCTGGGTGGCATACTACAATGATTTCCTTGAGGGAATCAAGAATACGGACATCAGGGTTGTCACGGACCAGACCTTCAAAAAGGGCGAAAAAGACTTCCGCAGCCTCATCGCGCGCGCAAAGCCCACCAACCCGGATATCTACCTGATATTCGTCGAGACGCCCGAGCTTGAGATAGTGGCCAAGCAGATACGGGAGGCGGGAATCAACACGCCCTTTACGACACTTGAAGGCTTTGAGGTCACCGAGCAGCCGGAGCTGTTTGAGGGATACTGGTATGTAAGCCCTGTTGAGCCGAGCGAGGAGTTCAGCAAGGCGTACGAAGCGAAATTCGGCAAGAGGCCGCCGGTGTGCTCACCGAATGCATACGACATCTTCAATCTTCTTGCCACCGCGGTGGAAAGGGCGGGGTCTTCGCCGTCCAAAAAACCGGCCACCGCACAGATCGCAAGGGAGCTGAAGAAGATAAAGAGCTTCCCGGGCGCGCTCGGTGACCTGCTGGTCAGCGACAACGGCATGGTGATGTCCGGCGTGCAGGTGAAAATGATCAAAAACGGCAAGCCCATTGCCCTGGAGCATTAGAGTTGGACATACTCACGCAACTTGTAATAAACGGGATCATAGCCGGGGCGATCTATACCCTGATCGCCCTGGGCTTCAACCTGATATACGGGGCCACGAAGTTTTTCAACATCGCCCACGGCGTGTTTGCGGCCATCGGCGGGTATACGGTGTTCTTTTTCTTCAAGCTCTCGGGGGTGAGCCTCGTGCCGAGTATCCTGGCCGGCGTCCTGCTTGCAGGCATTGCAGGCATGCTTTCGGACAGGCTCATTTTCCTGCCGCTCAGGAGGAAACGCGGATCCAGCGTCATAATGCTCGTCGCCTCCCTGGGTCTTTTCACTGCGCTTCAGTCGGTCATCGCCATAATGTTCAGCAACAGGTTCCAGACCCTGACGGATATCTTCAACATCCAGAAGACATACCAGATATTCAGCGGGGTTATCACCCAGATACATATCGTGATCATCATTACGGTTATCTCCCTGACCATCGGCCTCTTCCTGATGCTGAACAGGACGAAATTCGGCAAGGCGGTAAAGGCGATCAGCGATGACGAGGAGGTGGCCAGGATCATCGGGATCGACACCGACAGGGTGATCGGCTACGTGTTCTTCATCGGCTCCGCCATTGCGGGTCTGGGGGGGATACTGATCGGATTTGACACCGGCATCATGCCCACAATGGGAATGGGGCTGCTGCTGAAAGGGGTGATCGCCTCCATTGTGGGCGGGGTCGGCAATATTTACGGAAGCGTCTGCGGCGGCCTGCTGCTCGGCTTTGTGGAGAATTTCGGGGTATGGAAGATATCCGGGGAATGGAAGGATGCCATAGCATTCGGGCTGCTTATCATATTCCTGCTGTTCAGGCCCCAGGGGGTGCTGGGGAAATAGGTAGGTCGGGAGGGAAGTTCAGAGTTCGGAGTTCAGAGTTCCAAGTTTTTTGTCTTTTACGGTCACGAACAACGGACACGAATCACGATTATTTCAAATAACGGCCATGAAGATAGAGATCAGGAACCTGACAAAGAGATTTGACGGGGTGACCGCGGTCAACAACCTCTCCCTCACCCTTGAGGGGGGGAGGATAACCGGCATTGTCGGGCCCAACGGCTCGGGCAAGACCACGCTTGTCAACCTCCTGAGCGGTTTCCTGCCGATTGACGGCGGCACGGTAATCATTGATGACACAATCACCGTGAAAAAGATACAGCCCCACAAGATAAAGTCCTACGGCATAACGAGGACATTCCAGGACATACGGCTTTTCGAGCAGATGAGCGTGCTGGACAATATCCTCGTGGTCCTGACCGAAAGGAATCTCTGGTGCGCCCTGTTTGAATGCCACAGGCCGGAGCACATGCAGAAGGCGGAAGAGGTGCTTCGGATGATCGACCTCTGGGACAAGAGGGATGAGCCTGCCTCCAATCTTTCATACGGGCAGCGCAAGCTCCTTGAGATAGGCCGGGCTGTTTCAATGGAGGCCAGGGTCTATCTCTTTGACGAGCCGTTTGCAGGGCTTTTCCCCGGGATGGCCGAGATAGTGGAGTCCATACTGAGACAACTGAGGAGCCAGGGGTGCGCCGTGGTACTGATCGAGCACGACATGGACCTCATCCGCGGCCTTACCGACTATGTCTTTGTCCTTGACAGCGGCGTGCTTCTGGCAGAGGGCCGGCCCCACGAGGTCCTGCAGGACAGAAAGGTTGTCGAGGCTTATATAGGGAACTGATCATGCACGATGAAACACTCTTGCAGGTAAAAAACATCTCTGTCCACTACAACGGCGTCCGGGCACTGAAGGGTGTATCCGTGAGGCTGGACAGGGGGGAGATCGTGGCCCTTATGGGGCCGAACGGGGCGGGCAAGTCGAGCATACTCAAGTCGATCTTCGGCCTGGCGCCGGTCAGCGGCGGCGAGATCATATTCCGCGGCAGGCCGGTTCCCCCGGCCACCCATCAGATTGCAGCGCTCGGCATAGCCTTCATCCCGCAGGGCAGGCGCGTATTCAGGCACCTGAATGTGGAAGAGAACCTCGAGATGGGCGGCTTCATGATCCACGACAAAAAAATACTGAAGAGGCGGATCGAAGAGGCCATGGACTTTTTCCCCGTGCTTCGCCGCAAGAGAAAGGCCAAGTCAGGGACATTAAGCGGCGGTGAACAGCAGATGCTTGCAATAGCGCGCGGGCTGGTGACCGACCCCGAGGTCCTGCTGCTTGACGAGCCTTCCCTCGGCCTTGCCCCTAAGATAGTAAAGGAAGTCTTTCAGAAGATCAGGCAGATCAATGCAAGGCGCAAGACAACCGTCATGGTCGTGGAGCATAATATAAAGAGCATACTTGACATCGCGGACAGGGCCTATGTCCTGGACAAGGGCAAGATAGTGGCCCACGGTGAATCATTCGCCTTTCTGGAAAGCGACATACTGGAGAGGGTGTTCCTCGGCGGCGTTGGGGCAAAGTAGTTTTCGTGTTGCATAAACAGGCAGGAGAGCCTGCCGTAAAACCTTTATAAAGCGATGGGATATTGGAAATAAGTCGTTGTTGCAGGAAATAACGGAAAGTGAAGTTCAAAAGGACGTCAATATGCTGTGCAGAATATTTCCTTAAGGAATCGCAGATAAAGCTTTTCCGGCAGGCTCTCCTGCCCCCAGGCGATATTTTTATATGCCACTATACTGGTAAGGTTAATCGAAGAGGGGGGTAACTGTTACTTTTCTCCTCGTGGGGAAGGGGGATTAAAAAGGAGGTGACGGCGATGGAGAAAGATGAGATAAAGAAAGTCGTAAAGGAGGGATATGCCAGGAGGGCCGCGCAGGGGAGCCCGTGCTGCATCCCTGCCGACCCGTGCTGCGGCGGAGGAGGTGCCCGCAGCATAAGCGAAATAGTCGGATACACCGGGGAGGAACTCAGGTCTGTTCCCGAGGGCGCGAACATGGGCCTGGGCTGCGGGAATCCGGTGGCCATAGCCTCGGTGAAAGAAGGTGAGACCGTTATAGACCTCGGATGCGGCGGCGGGCTGGACTGCTTCCTTGCAGCCAACAAGGTCGGCAACACAGGCCGTGTAATCGGTATAGACATGACGCCGGAGATGATAGAAAAGGCGAGGGAGAACGCGAAAAAGGGGAATTACACAAACGTGGAGTTCAGGCTGGGAGAGATCGAGAACCTGCCTGTTGCCGACAACTGCGGAGACCTGGTCATATCGAACTGTGTTATCAACCTGTCGCCTGACAAGCCGCGGGTATTCCGCGAGGTGTTCAGGGTGCTGAAGCCCGGGGGCCGGATAATGATCTCGGACCTTGTGCTGACACGTGAGCTTCCGGAGTTCCTGAAAGACTCGGCGGATGCATACATAAGCTGCCTTGCAGGGGCGGTCAAAAAGGACGAATACACCGGGGCCATCCGGCAGGCCGGGTTCCGGGAGGTGGAGATAATCGATGAGAGGGCGTTTTCTCTTGACTGCTACACCGATGACCCCATAGCAAAGGCGCTCATGGAGAACACCGGCATATCGCCCGAACAACTGCAGGAGGTTGCCGCTGCGATTGTAAGCATAAAGGTCAGGGGTGTAAAAGCGGCGTAGGAAACCCGCCGTTCATCCCCGCGCCTGTGGGGGACATTAATGCCCAGGCAGGCGCAGGGTGGGGAGAATGTTATGATATGCTTTTGAGAATAACGCCTTCCTTTGAGCAGTCTCACTGAGCCTTTTTTCGAGCGCGGCAAGTTCACCTTTTCTGTCCATGAATATATTCACCGGCTTTAAATTATGATAATTTCAAACCGATAAACTGTCACAGGTGTTTCAGCTTTTCCACCTCTCTTTTAGAAAGTGTTTCTTGCCCGGCGGGCATAAGATGTGATATTCTTTTCGCTAAAAGGCTCTTTGAACGCAGCTCATTCCGGATATAGCCATTTATTTTAATG
>JAADFS010000224.1 GCA_013152795.1 Deferribacteres bacterium | reverse complement strand
GAATCTGTCAATCACCCGGGTGACCGTCTCACGGGTAAGGCCCGTCATGTCCGAGATGTCCTGATGGGTGAGCTTTATCTTCAGTATGGTTCTCCCGTCAGACATTCTCTCGCCGTACTCGTCAGAGAGCATATAAAACAGCGTCTTGGTCCTCTGGGCTGCGTTGTTGAAATTCAGCAGTTGTATTGTATCCCAGGCCTTACGGAGCCTGGCACACAGTATCTGCAGCAGGTTTCTCGTCACCTTGTTCTGGGAGAATATTATGAAGAAAAAATCCTTTTTGGCGATTATTGCAATGAGCGAGTCTTCCGTGGCAATCACCGATGCAGGGGTGGTCTTGCCGTCTATCAGGGACATCTCCCCGAAGAAACTCCCTGCCCCGTGCATTGCAAGAATTATTTCCTTTCCGTCCTCTGTTGACTTTACGACCTTGACCTTCCCCATCAGGATTATGTACATATATTCATTGGTGTCTTCTTCGTAGAGGATCGTGTCGTTTTTCTTGAACTGCTTGAGGATCAGTTTCCTTGTGATGAGTTCGATTTCCTCATCCGTTAATGAAGAGAAGAGTTGAACCCTTTTCAGACAATTCTTATCGTACTTTTCCTTCACGGCGCTTCCTCTTGAATACTCTCTGCGAGTGCGGCCCTCAGGATTGGTTTAATAGTTAAACGGGACCGGTTTTTCAACGGCGCCATTAACTGTATAAGGAGATAATAACACAACCACCGAAAAAATCCATGGTGGGGGGAGTTTTTCAGGTTATGCAGGGAAAGACTTGTTATAAAAAAGGCGGATAGGCTAATATTATTATAAGATATGCTTAAACCTAACCTTAATGTTGCATGAACCGGCAGGAGAGTTGCGGCTTCAAAGTTCTGAGTTGAAAAGGTGGAATTTTATGTTTTTTCTGCACCCTGACAACCGCACCCTCTGAAGTGGATATTTTCATGCCACTGTTAAGGTAAACATAAGGAGGAAAAATGGCACAGGATGAAAGAGAAAAACTGATGGACCTGAGTCTGGAGGAAAAGATCGACCATTCCAAAAAGATCATAAGGGAGGCAATAGATAAATTCGGGACGGAGAAGATGGCCGTGGCATGGACAGGGGGCAAAGACAGCACCACAATGGTCTGGCTCTTCAGGGAGACGTGCAGGGAACTCGGAGTGCCCATGCCCAGGTGCATGTTTATTGATGAAGGATATGTGTTTGACGAGATATGGGACATCGTGAACCAGCTCAAAAAGGAATGGGACCTTAATGTGGTGATTGTAAAGAACACGGATGTAAGCGACAAGGCGGAGAAAGTGGGCGACATGATCAGGGTTGCCGACCTCAACGAGCGCAACAGGCAGGAGATAGCAAAGCTTGAATATGAAGAGGAGGAATTCCCGTTTGAGCCTGAGTCATTCGTAGGCAACCACCTGATGAAGACCGTGGCCATGAATGTATTTCTGGAAGACAACGGGATCACGGCGCTTTCAACGGCCATCAGGTGGGATGAACAGGAGGCAAGGGTGGAGGAGACCTTCTTCAGTTCAAGGGAAAATCCCCCGCATACCCGGATTCAGCCGATCCTGCATTTCAAGGAAAGGGATATCTGGAATTTCATCTTCAAATATAATATCCCATTCTGTGTCCTCTACAAGGAGGGTTACCGTTCGCTGGGAGCAAAGGGTTCCACAGTCAAAATGGCCGACATCCCTGCATGGGAACAGGACCTGGAGAACACCTATGAAAGGGCCGGCCGCGGGCAGAGTAAGGAAGAGATTATGGGCAAGCTCAGAGACCTGGGATACATGTGATGCTGGGATTCATCAAGAAGAAACTTGGACATAAAGGCGGAAAGGACAGGGTGGTCGTACTCGGCATAGACGGTGTGCCCTGCAGCCTCCTGAACCGTTTCATTGAAAAGGGCATGATGCCCAACCTCTCGGCCCTTGCACAAAAGGGAACCCTCACTGACATGAGCGCCTCGATTCCCGAGGTCTCATCCACATCATGGAGCACATTCATGACAGGGGTAAATCCCGGAAGGCACGGGATTTACGGATTCACGGAACTGCGCAAGGGCACGTACAAGTGGAAGTTTCCGAATTCGGATGACCTCAGGAGCAGCACGCTGTGGGACATAGCGGGCAGGCACGGCAGGAAAAGCGTTATCCTCAATATACCGTCGACTTATCCTGCAAGGGAACTGAACGGGATTCTCACCGCGGGATTCGTGGCCCTTGATCTGAAAAAGGCCACTTATCCCGAGAGTGCCTATGAATACCTGAAAGGCATCGGTTACAAAATGGATGTCGACACCCGCAAGGCCCGGGAATCGGCGGAGGCCCTTGCAGGAGAGATCGACAGCGCATTCGAGATAAGGAAAAAGGCTATTCTTCATTTTTTTGATAACGCCGAGTGGAACCTGTTTATAGGCGTGATCACCGAGACCGACCGCCTGCACCACTACCTGTGGAACGCGCTCGATGACGAAGGGCACCCGCAGCACGGCTTTTTTCTTGACTTTTACAAGAGGCTGGATGGGTTCATCGGCGAGATGTACGAAAGGACAGGGGATGATGTTCCGTTCATCATACTGTCCGACCACGGGTTTACAACAATAAAAAAGGAAATATACCTGAATGCGTGGCTCAAGGAGAAGGGATACCTGAAATTCAGGAAGGACAACCCCGAGTCCCTCGAGGACATGCTGGCCGAGAGCCGCGTCTTTGTGCTTGACCCGGCGAGATTCTATATCCATACAAAGGAGAGGTATCCTGAAGGCAGTGTCGCTGCCGGTGAATACGAGGACCTCAGGCGGAAACTGAGAGAAGAACTGCTTGCCCTGGAAGTGGACGGGCGGAAGGTCATCAAATCGGTCTTTTTCAGGGAAGAGCTCTACAGCGGTGACCTCTTCAACGAGGCCCCCGACCTTGTCGCCCTGCCTTACGAAGGCTATGACCTCAAAGGCTCAATCAACAAGGACCGCATCTCCGGCAAAGGGTTTCTCACAGGGGGGCACACGCGGGAAGATGCGGTGTTTTACATCAACAGGGGGGTAAACAGGAAAGATATAAACATAATAGACGTCGGCCCCACCATAATGTCCCTGCTTGATATCAGCGGAAACAATTTCGACGGCGGCAGTCTGGTATAGATAAACCTTATAATGTTGCATAAACCGGGCAGGAGAGAGAGCTAATCGCCGCTTTTCTCTTCAATGAGCAGCAACGCCATGGCTGCGGCTTCGGCGGTATACTCCCTGCAGCGCCTGCTCAGGTTGTCCGCCTGGAATTTCTCGCGGCCCTTTTGCGTGCCCAGGTCGCAATCGATCAGCTCCCTGCAGTTTACCGTCCCGAATTTTCCCTTGAACATTTCCAGCAGCCTTCTGACGAGGAGATAATTCTCTTCAACGGAATCATCCGGGGAATTTCTTCCGGCCACCATGTTGATTCCCTCCGGTCACCGCCCCGCACATCCCGCAGGTCCTGGACATGCCGCTGCAGAAACCCGTAGCTATCCCGGGGATCAAATCCGACTGAATCCCTTTGTGCCCGGCTATGGCCAGGAGGACACTTTCAGCACAGTAAAACCCCGAATCAAAAAGCTCCCTGCTTTTCTGCGAGACCCTCTCCGTCATTCCCCATATAATATTCCGCATCAACAGTATTATCAAGCCGCCAGGGCCTGCAACGTCAAAGGTTTAGAACAAAAGAATCCATCAGTCCAGCCTTTTCAGTCCGGCCTCCCTTGCCGCCCTGACAGCCTGCCGGTATTCCCGGTCTGTAATCCTCCTGTCAAGGGGAGGGTGTTCGTATGCCTTGTAGCAGGGGTAGTACTGGGCCATGATATTCGTGTAAGTATCCGGGGAGATTTCCCTTGCAATGAATTCCGCCACCTCTTCCGTACCCGCCAGGCCTTCCGGCAGGACAAGATGCCTGACAAGCAGGCCCCGGAGGGCTATCCCGTTTCTGTCCATGACCAGGTCACCCACCTGGCGGTGCATTTCCCTGATTGCGGCCTTTGCCACAGAGGGATAGTCCGGTGCCTTTGAATATTTTTCAGCAGGGGCGGAGGCGGCATACTTGAAATCCGGCATGTAGATGTCTATCACCCCGTCAAGTATCTTCAGCGTCTCAACCGCCTCATAACCGCCGCAGTTGTAAACAATGGGGACCTTAAGACCCCTGTCTCTGGCAATCTCAAGCGACCTTAAAATCATCGGGACCTGGTGGGTGGGTGTGACAAGGTTGATATTGTGGCAGCCCTGGCCCTGCAGGGCAAGCATTATATCCGCCAGTGCCTCATTTCACGGCCTTCGCCGTGATGGCTGATCGTCCAGTTCTGGCAGAACAGGCACCCGAGATTGCAGTGGGTAAAGAAGATCGTGCCCGAGCCGTGATAGCCGACAAGGGGCGACTCTTCCCCGAAGTGGGGATTCCAGCTTGAGACAACGGGCCTGTCGCCTGTCCTGCAAAAGCCGGTCTCCCCCGCTGTCCTGTCGGCCCTGCACCTGCGCGGGCACAGGGTGCAGCACTTGAGGATTTCTCCGGCGAGACGTATTTTCTCCTTCAGTTCCCTGCCGGAGAGTTTGAGATACGCGGCTGTGAAGTTTCTATCCGTCAATTTGTTCAGAGGGTGCAGTTGTCAGGGTGCAGGGTGCAGAAAAAACATAACCCTTAACTCAGAACTCTGAACTTTGAACCCGCAACCTGCAACCCGTAACCCGCAACTCGCCCTCCCCCTTTATGCAATGTTAAGATTCAGTGTTACGATTTATTGATATTAGCAAAAGTATCGGCCGAAGGCAATGGACGTCCCTGCACGGGCTTTACCGGCTTTTGCGTAACATTAAGGATAATTGATAATTTTGGTGTTTTCAAATTATACTTAATGAAATGATATCATTAATATTGCATAAACAGGCAGGCTCTCCTGCCTGCAGGCAGTATTTTATGCCAGTGTAAGGATATGTCAATTGAAATAAAAGAGGCTATTTGTTAGTATGGATAAAACTTGATTATGAATCAGTCGGATGCCTTTGATGAACGGTCTTTCGGTGAACGTAAAGAGTTGATACAGCCCGGATTTTCAGACAGGGCCATAGCCAAGGCCATTGATTTTATAATTGTTGCGGCCCTGTGCGGTATAATACCGAAGGCCGGTTATCTTGCAGGACTGATTTATCTCCTCATAGCCGACGGGTTGTTTCATGGAAGGAGCATCGGCAAGAAACTCACGGGACTCCGGGTTATCCGAAGCGACACCGCCGGTGCAATTACGGAATGCGGATTTAAAGAATCGGTTTACAGGAACTCCCCCTTTGCAGCCGGATACATCCTGTATGGAATTCTTGGGGCGATTCCTCTGTTAGGATGGCTCTTTTCACTTGCCGTGATCGCTGTAATCCTGGGATTTGAATGCCTGGTGATGCTGGGCAGTGACGTGGGTATGAGGTTTGGCGATGAGATTGCAAAGACCCGGGTTATTGAGGATAAGAATGGGGGTTTGAATGTTTCATAAAATTCTCGGATGGTTTTCAAACGACCTTGCCATTGATCTCGGCACCGCCAATACACTGGTATTCGCCAAGGGCCGCGGCATCGTCTGCAATGAGCCTTCTGTTGTGGCGATCCAGAAAGACAAGGTGATCGCCGTCGGCACAGAGGCACAGAAGATGCTCGGCAGGACGCCGGCGAACATAGTCGCCATGAGACCCCTGAAGGAAGGGGTTATAGCGGATTTTGACAAGACGGGGGAGATGCTGAAGTATTTCATAAGAAAGGTGCATAACAGGAAGAGTTTCATCTCCCCGAGAATCGCCATAGGCGTGCCTTCGGGCATAACCCAGGTGGAGCAGAGGGCCGTGAAAGACGCTGCACAGGCATCGGGTGCAAGGGAGATATATCTTATCGAAGAGCCCATGGCGGCCGCGCTCGGCGTGGGCCTTCCCATCGGCGAGCCCTCCGGCAACATGATCGTGGATATCGGGGGCGGGACCACCGACGTGGCGGTTATTTCCCTGCACGGCGTTGTTTACAGCAAGGCGGTGCGGATGGGCGGCGACAAGATGGATGAGGACCTGGTCAATCACATAAAGAGCAAGGGCAGGATTCTTATAGGCGACAGGACGGCCGAACTTATAAAGAGGGAAATAGGCTCGGCGTTCAAGACCGACGATGAAAACAGGTCCATGGATGTCAAGGGCAGGGACCTGGTTTCAGGCATTCCGAAGACCATTACAATATTTGAAGATGAAGTTAGAGAGGCGATAAGCGAGACCGTTACGGTGATAGTCAACGCCATCAAGGTTGCGCTTGAGAACACACCCCCGGAGCTTGCCTCGGATATAGTGGACAGGGGTATCGTTCTTGCGGGCGGGGGCGCCCTCCTGAGGGGGCTGGATGCGCTTATCAGGCACGAGACGGCGCTTCCCGTGATTGTTGCGGAAGAGCCGCTCCTTGCGGTTGTAAACGGTGTCGGCAAGGTGCTGGATGATCTGGATATCTTAAGCCGGGTTTCATTATGACAACTGACAGGGAATGTTAAAAAAAAAGTTCTCTATCTTCATCTCCTTTATTCTCCTGGTATTTGCGCTGCTTACTTACCAGAGCATTAAGGGCGGGGGCCGGTTCATCGACCTGCCGCTCTATCCCCTGAAACTCCTTGAACGCGCGGGCAGCGCTGTTGCCGGAGGCGTCAAGGACATCTTCAATACATATATCCTGATCATAGGGAAAGAAGAAGAAAACAGGCGCCTGCGTGAAAGATTAAACAGGTTTGAGCAGGAGAAAAACAGGTATATTGAGACAGAGCTTGAAAACAAGCGGCTGAGAAAGATCCTGCAGTTAAAGAGCAGGAGGCCGGAGTATGTCACCACCGCCGATGTCTTTGCAAGAGACCCTACCAACTGGTTTCAGATGTTATGGATAGACAAGGGGAGTGAGGACGGTATTGCAAAGGACATGGTTGCAATCGCCTCCGTCGGCCCGGCGGGGAAGGTTCAGAGGGTCTTCACGGACACGGCAAATGTCATTCTCATAACCGATGTCAATTCTTCCGTGGCCGTAAGGCTGCAGTCTTCAAGGGTGGCCGGCATCCTCGAGGGAGGCGGGGACAACAGGTGTTTCCTCAAATACGTGTCAAAGGACGTGGATGTAAAGGTCGGGGAGCGTGTTGTAACCTCAGGGCTTGAGGGTATATATCCTGAAGGGCTCCTCATAGGTTATGTCACACGTGTAAACAGGGACGGCGGGGAGATGTTTCAGTTGATCGAGGTGACGCCCGCGCAGGATCTCAATAAAGTGGAAGAGGTTGCAATATTCAGGAGATGAAAAAGTTCCTCCTTTATCTGGCGGTTGCCTATCTTGCCGTATCGGTACAGGCAGTGTTTTTCAAAGGGATAAAGCCCGACTTCGTGCTTGTTCTCGTCTGCTTCTATTCGCTGAAATACGGCGGGCTGAAGGGGGTCACCTACGGCGCCTTGACAGGACTGCTTATCGACACCGTAAACGGTTTTTTGTCCTCGGCCCCCATGTTCTGAGCAAGTCCCTTGCCGCCTTTCTTATAAGGGCGGTCAGGGAGAATATCTTCCAGTGGAATATAGTCATAAATACTCTGGCGGTTACGGTGTTGTCGGTTGTTAATATTTTTATTGTCTACATATGCCTTGAGACCTTTGCAAAGGTCTCATTCGTAAACAGGCCGTGGTCGATTTCGGTAAGGGAGGTTGTCTATACAATTGCGGCCTCGCTCGCCCTGTATGCCTTTTTCAGGCCGGAGCAGGAAAACGGCTCGATGATTCAGGGGTGATTATTCATGGAGAGAAGGATAACAATAGCCGTATACATCGTGATCTTTGCATTTCTTGTCTTTTTCCTCAGGCTGTGGGACCTGCAGATAATAAAGGGAAATGAATACAGGAAGATCGATGAGCGCAACCGCCTGAGGGTAATAGATATTCCGGCGCCAAGGGGTATAATCTATGACACGAAAAAGAGGGCCCTCGTAAAGAATATCCCCACCTTTGACATAGCCGTTGTCAGGGAAGACCTCCCTGAAGATGAGGCGACACTATCGTCTCTCGGCAGGCTGATCGGCCTCAGTGCGGATGATATCAGGAAGAGGCTTTCAAGGGCCACGGCAAAGCCGTTTCAGCCTGTCAGGCTGAAACAGAATGTCTCTTTTGAAGAGGTTGCAAGGGTAGAGGCGAGGAAGATCGATTTCCCCGGCCTGCAGGTGAATGTGGTGGGCGCACGGCAGTACATATACGGCGATTCAGCCAGTCACGTCGTGGGCTATCTCGGCCGGCTCAGTATCGAGCAGTTGAATGCCCCTGAATACCGCAATGTTCCGCGCGAGTCATTCATCGGCCAGTTCGGGATCGAGAAGGTCTATGATGCGGCACTGCGGGGTATTGCAGGCAAGAAAATAATAGAGGTCGACGCTGTCGGCAGCATAATCAGGGTTGTAAGGATCCAGCGTCCTGTCAAGGGCAGGGATATAAATCTTACTATCGATATCGACCTTCAGGTGGAGGCTGAAAAAAGCCTTGAGGGCAAGGCCGGTGCGGTGGTAGCCCTCAAACCCGATACCGGCGAGATACTCGCCCTGGCCAGCGCGCCTTCATTTGATCCGAATCTTTTTCTCAGGGGTATCAGTTACAAGGACTGGAGGCGGCTTGTCAGTGATCCCCGCAAACCGTTTTTGAACAGGGCCATTCAGAGCCAGTATGCGCCGGGCTCCACATTCAAGATAATAACCGCGATCGCCGCCCTTGAACAGGGAATCGTAACAGGTAATACAACCTATACGTGCAGGGGGTCGATATATTTCGGCAGGGTATTCAGGTGCTGGAAGGCGGGCGGACACGGCAGGGTGCGCCTTTACAAGGCCCTGGTTGAATCCTGCGATGTTTATTTTTATGAAATAGCCAAGAAACTCGGTATAGACACACTCGCACAATATGCCTTCGGCTTCGGCCTCGGCAGGCGTACGGGGATAGAGCTCAACGGTGAAGTCCCGGGGTTTGTTCCCACTTCCGCCTGGAAGCTCGAGAAAAGGCACGAAAAATGGTACAAGGGCGAAACCCTGAATACAGTGATAGGACAGGGTTATCTCTCGGCGACCCCCATACAGATGGCAAAGCTCATAGCCGCTGTTGTCAACGGAGGCAGATTGTTCAAGCCGCATCTTTTAAAGTACGCGGATACGGATATAAGGCCTGAAAGCATAGTGAAAATAAAACCCGAAAACATCAGGCTGGTCAAGAAGGCGCTCATGGGAGTAGTGGCCGACAGGGACGGCACGGGCCGGCTGGCGCGCTCGGAAATAGTCGGCATCGGCGGCAAGACCGGCACAACCCAGGTTGTCGCCGGAGATGTGACCGGGGGGGAGACCCCTGACAAGTATAAGGATCATGCGTGGTTTGTGGCGTTCGCACCCGGGGAAAACCCCCGGATCGCCGTTGCCGTATTTGTCGAGCACGGCGGCCATGGAAGCACGAGCGCCGCGCCCATAGCCAAGAGGATTATCGAGGCATACTACAGACAGGGCTGAGATTCCGGAAAGGGGGAGGGAGTTTTTTTCATGATAGACCGGCGGCTGCTGAATAATTTCGACTGGAGCATCCTGGTAGTACCCCTTATCGTGTCGCTGATAGGGGTGATGACGATATACAGCGCTACGAGGCCCGTGCTGGATGCCGAGCAGGAGTCTTTTTACCTCAGACAGTTTTACTGGATAATTCTGAGCCTGTTCGTGTTCTTTGTTGTCGTGAGTGTTGACTACAAATGGTTTATCAGGTTTGCATATCCGGTGTTCATATTCGGGATTCTCCTTCTTGTCATCGTGCTTGTTGCAGGGAAAAAGGGAATGGGGGCACAGCGCTGGATAAACCTCGGTTTCCTGTCCTTTCAGCCCGCGGAGTTTTTCAAGATTTTCTTTATACTCGCCCTTTCGCGTTACCTGTCGGGCACCGGACAGGCGACAATGCTCGGAATGAGTGAACTGGTGAAGATTGCAGCGGTGTTTTTTATAATCCCCGCGATTCTCATCCTTAAACAGCCTGACCTCGGGACAACCGTGATACTCCTGTTCATATTCACGGCAATGGTTCTGACCGCAGGGATCAGGAAGAAGATAATTTTAATAACGGTGATCGCATTGGTTGTATCACTGCCCTTTGCAGGCAACATCATATGGAAGGGGTTGAAGGGCTATCAGAAGCAGAGAATAATAGCATTTATAGACCCTCAGGCCGACCCGCGGGGCATCGGCTACCACATCACCCAGTCAAAGGTTTCCATAGGCTCCGGGGGGTTCCTGGGCAAGGGATATATGAAGGGCACGCAGGGCCCCTACAGGTTTCTTCCGGAAAACCATACTGATTTTATCTTCTCGATATTTGCCGAGGAAAGGGGGTTCCTGGGCAGCGCAGTTCTGTTCATGCTGTATTTCTTTATTATATGGAGGGGCTTTGACACTGCAAAGAAGGCACGGGATACCGAGGGCTGTTTTCTCGTGCTGGGCGTAACCTTTATGTTCTCATTTTACTTTTTCATCAACATAGGCATGACACTCGGCATGATGCCCGTTGTGGGCGTGCCGCTGCCGCTGATGAGTTACGGCGGGACAGCGCTGCTTTCAAATTTCATGGCCCTCAGTATCATCGAGAATGTAAGGATGCGCAGGTTTGCACTGTATTATTAAAAATGTTGCGGGTTGCGGGTTGCGGGTTGCGAGTTCAAAGTTCTGAGTTCTGAGTTAAGGGTGCAGGGTGCAGGTGTCAGGGTGCAGGATGAAACAGGTCCCCCCTCCCCTGGCGGGAGGGGGTTAGGGGGAGGGGGTCTGAGCTGTTACCTCTGAAGGGGTCGCAGATGAAGTTTTTACGGGAGCTGGGGTATGCGGAAAGCTGAAATGTCGTATAATTGTGTTTAGTGAAAAATGATTGTAAGGTTTATTGAACTTATAGGCGCGGTTATGGAAAAGCCGGCAGAGGGGCTGGGGCGCTTCATACTCCTGTTCTATGCCGTTCTGAAGGGCATTGCAAGGCCGCCTTTTGAAGCCAGGAATATCATAAGGCAGATGCTTGAGATAGGCGTCAACTC
>JAADFS010000223.1 GCA_013152795.1 Deferribacteres bacterium | reverse complement strand
TCCATGACTGCGGGAAAATCGGCATACCCGGCGCCATCCTCAATAAACCCGGCGCCCTGGATGATAACGAATTCGATCTCATAAAAAAACACCCTGCCTGGGGAGCTGACGTCGCAAGACAGGCGCAGTTGTCGGAGGTGATTGTAAACATCATTCTCTATCACCACGAGAGATATGACGGAAAGGGCTATCCCGCCGGTATAAGCGGAGCGGATATACCGGTTGAGGCGAGAATCGTCGCAGTAGCCGATGTATTCGACGCCGTCACCTCGGACAGGTCCTACAGAAAGGCATATTCCATGAAAAAAGGCTTGGAGATAATCATGTCAATGAAAGGCAGCAGCTTTGACCCCGAAATAGTCGATCTTTTCCCCCCGCTCATTGAATGTATCGACAGCCGCCGACAGACGGAGGAATCCCGGTGAATACGGCGGCAAAGGACATTCCCCTGCAGATACTGATCGTTGATGATGAAGAGAACATCCTCCGCTCCCTCAAGCGATTACTGGCAAATGAAGAATTCGAGGTCATGACCGCAATATCGGGGGAGGAGGGGCTGAAGATCCTGAGTGAAAATACTGATACGGCCCTCATAATTTCGGACCAGAGGATGCCCGGGCTGTCGGGGGTGGACTTTCTTGAACAGGCAAGGAAGCTGGCCCCTGATGCCAGCAGGATAATTCTCACGGGCTATGCCGATGTGACCGCGGCCATAGACGGGATAAACAAGGGGGGGGCATACAGGTATATAACAAAGCCCTGGAAGGATGACGAGCTGATGCGGATTGTACACGAAGCTCTCTTGAGATTCGTCCTGATAAAAGACAATCAGAGACTAACGAGGATTGTCAAAAGCCAGAACGAAGAGCTGAAAGAATGGAACTCGCGGCTCAAGGCCCTGGTTCAGGAACAGACACGCGAGATGCGCAGGCAGAATGAAGAACTAAAGAGGCTGAACGAGACCCTGGAAAACAACTTCCGGGACACGATCGCCGCATTCTCCGGTCTGATCGAACTCAGGGATGCAAACGCAGGAAGCCATTCGAAAAACGTGGCGGAACTGTCGGTCAGGACGGCAAGGCGGATGGGCCTGTCCAGAGATGAGATACACACCCTCTCAACAGCCTCCCTGCTTCATGATATAGGCAAGATTGGCATTCCGGATATACTGCTTGCAAAAGAGATGGATGAAATGGAGCCGGAAGAGCAGGCTGTCTATGCACAGCACCCCGTAAGGGGGCAGACCGCTATTGATTCCATCGAGGCCTTAAGGGACGCAGGGGTGATCATAAGGCATCACCATGAGTGGTTCAACGGCAGGGGGTTCCCCGACGGACTCTCCGGGGAAGACATACCGCTGGGGGCGCGGATTATCTCGATCGCGGACTTTGTCGACCGGACTGTCAGGGGATTCAGGGGTGAAAACGCCATTGAGTTTGCATTGAAAAAAGTGAAGGAGTACGCAGGCAAAAGGTTCGACCGCAGATTGTGTCCGCTGATTGAGTCTCCCGCAAGGGAGCTTTATAAGGATATTACACAAAAAACGGAATTTGTTGAAATGCAGTTAAGCCCGAAAGACCTCCGGGCTGGAATGGTTATATCGCGGGATGTCCGAACCGGGACGGGTCTTCTGATCCTGAGTGTCGGCGTGAAGCTTGACGAGAGAAACATAAAATCACTCAGACGCTCCTACCAGATTGACCCGTCAAGGAGCGGGATATTTGTCATGGTACGGAGGTGAGGGGCGTGGCGGGTTGCAGGTTGCGGGTTACAGGTTGCGGGGTGTTTGTGGGGGGAAGGTTATGATCGAGTATGATGAGATTGGCAGGCGGATGGTGCTTAAGCTGGTCTACTACGGCCCTGCCCTGTCGGGCAAGACCACCAACCTGCTGCAGCTTCACGATATGGTGGATGAGGAAGGAAGGGGAGAGCTCACCGTACTTGATACAAAAGACGACAGGACGATATTTTTCGACCTTCTGCCCTTTTTCATCACCGCACCGAGCGGGCTCAAGATCAAGCTGAAAGTCTTCACGGTCCCCGGCCAGGTAAAACACGATGCCACGAGGAAGGCGGTGCTGCAGAGGGCGGATGGTGTCGCCTTTATAGCGGACTCGCAGGTTTCCGAAGAGACAAACAACTTTGAAAGCTTCAGGAATCTTGAGGACAACCTCGGTTTTGTAGGGCTCGATATAGAAAAAATCCCCCTGGTCGTGCAGTTCAATAAAAGGGACCTGGAGAATATAGTTGCAGAGGATGATATAAGGCGCATCTGGGAACAGACCGGCATACCTGTCTTTATGTCTTCGGCCATTACGGGAGCCGGGGTCATGGAGACATTCCGGGAACTGGTGAAGCAGACATACGATCACATCGACCGCAGGCACGGTCTCATGGAAAAACACGGTCTTGATAAAACCGCGTTTGTAGAAAAATTAATACCCCCCTCACCCTGACCCTTTCCCCTCAGTGGGGAGAGAACTCCGGATGCTTTCAGCTTCCCACGGCGGGGGGTCAGGGGAAGGGTGAACAGAAAGGTTACGATGAAAGACGAGTACATAGTAGGCGCTGAAAAGAGCCTTGGCGAAATAATCAAGGATATCGATCTCATACCCTTTTTCAGGAGCGCCGTTGAAACGGGCGTTTCATATGTAATGCTGGAGGATGCGCGGGGAGATGTCCTGTATCACTACGGCAAACCTTCCGGGGAAGGGATGATCACAGTGAAGAAACCCGTTTATCTCGAGGGAGAGGCGGCTGGATATATTGTCATAAGAGGGGACAAACTCAGCAAGGGCCGTATCGAGGCCGCGGCGGAGCTGATACTTACTGCAGTAAATACGATACTGAAGAGCGGTTTCAAAACCATGCTCGCCACTGAAACGCACATGGCGGTGGTTAACCAGTCTTACAACGAACTCCTTGAGACCAACCGCAGGCTGAAACTCTCGGAAGGCAGGTACCGGGACCTTGCCGACACACTCGAAAAACAGGTGCAGGAGCGTACCGAGGAATTGAGACAGGCGCTTGCAAGACTCCTGCACCAGGAAAAGATAGCCTCCGTGGGGCAGCTTGCGGCAGGAGTGGCCCATGAGATCAACAATCCCCTCGGTTTCATAGTGAGCAATATAAATACGCTGAACCAGTATGTATCGAGATTCCGGGATATGCTCACCCTTTACCGTTCAGCCTTTGAAACGGGGGAGTTTACGGATGAACGCAGGGAACTGACAAGGCGGAAATGGGGAGAGTACAAGCTTGATTTTATCCTGTCGGATGCCGTGGAGCTCATAAAAGAGAGCCTTGACGGAGCAGAAAGGGTCAGGAAGATTGTCGCCGATCTTAAGGATTTCTCCCATATCGACGACGGGGACAGGGCGGGGGTCGATATCAACAGGGAGATAGACAGGACATTGAATGTCCTGACTCACGAGATACCGGGGGATGCGGAGATAATAAGGGATTATCATCCGCTTCCCGAATTCACGTGCAGCCCCGCGCATATATGCCAGGCGTTTTTCAATATCATCCTCAACGCGCTTCAGACAGGCAAAGAGGGCCTCAAGCTGATAATCACCACGCGTTATGAAAAGGATTT
>JAADFS010000222.1:991-5771 GCA_013152795.1 Deferribacteres bacterium | reverse complement strand
AAAACCTTTATAAAGCGATGGGATATTGGAAATAAGTCTTTATTGCAGGAATTAACGGAGAGTGAAGTTCCAAAAGACGTCAATATGCCGTGCAGAGTATTTCCTGAAGGAATCGCAGATAAAGCTTTTCCGGCAGGCTCCCCTGCCCGCATGCGGTGTTTTTATGCCACTGTAAGGTATAATAAGGCTCACTCAAAACGCCCTTATGCTGAAACGCAGGCCCCTGTAGTCCAGGATAACGCCGGACATGGTGATCTCCTCCAGCTTCAGTCCTTCCGCCAGAGTATCTCCCTCGCGCATGATGACACCGTTGATATTCACTATGCGTGATGACGGGTCATCCGAATAAATGTGCCCTTTGATGGAAATCTCCGGCAGTTCTTTTCTGACCGCCGGGGGTATCCGGCTTATATCTTTAACCCCGTTTTTTTTCCGTCCGGCTCCGGTATTTTCAATGGGCTTAAGCTCTGCTGAGGGGAGTAAGCGTTCCTCTCTGATTTTTTTCCTGAGGAGCGCCAGGTCCCGCGCTGACGGATTCAGATCAAGTACCGCCGTCTCATCAGCGGTATCGCGGGCCTGGGGCTGTTTACCGGCAACGGTTTTCCGCTCCACGGCTTTAAGCTTTACATCAGCAGTGCCATCCGTTTTCTGTTTGCCGGGACTTGAATGGCCTTCTGCTGCGGGGGTATCCGGCACAGGCTGCTGCGGCCTGCCGGTATCGTGTTTTTCCTTCACGGGGGGTGCAGGTTTGGATTCCGCGCGCTGTTCCGTGACTGTCTGAACAGCGGCCTCCCTGGTCTTTGACTCCCACGGCCGGAGGAAGGCCGCCAGTATCCCTGCGTTTATCAGCATGGCGGCCAGAAACAGGTAAAGCCACAACAGGTGTTTTTTCGGCCCGCGAAGTGAAGGGGAATGCACTGTCATCACATCAGGCACAGGTCCGCGCCTGCGGTTTTGTTCTGATTTTTTAAGTGCATCAAGAATAAAAGACATGTCAGTTTTCCTCTGTGCCGCTGCTCAATTTCGGTGTGTCTATGCCGGCAGCCGTGTTCAGGTGGATCAGAGTCCTCGGTCCCACGATTCCATCGGGAACCAGACCCCTTGAGAGCTGGAACTTCTTTACGTTGGTTACAAGTGAACCGCTGAATTCCGTATCTTCAAGAGGCTGAAACGGCCTGCCCTGAACAGTGGCCAGCTCTCTGTTTATCCACCGCACGAGATGGTCGGATTTGCCGGGCATGAGCTCGCCGCGGTAATCCGGAGGTGTGCGCCACAGTAATGTGTAATCACCGAGCCAGCGGGCTTCAATGTCTCTGACCGCCACCTCTCTTGTTCCCCTTGCGGTCACCAGGGTCGCCGTCTCTGTTTTCAGACCTGTCAATGCGGCGTAATATTCCCCGCCCTGATCGTCGAAGAGCTTAAGTACAGCCGGCCTGTCGAGGCGCCGCAGGTCGTTTAAACTGCCTGGTCCTCTCAGGCATTGCAGGCCCTGTGATTCAGCCTGCCTGCACGGGGATATTTCTTCACCGGGATCATAGGAAATGCCCCATAACCTGAAGAGCTCCGCAAAGGCCGCGGTACTGACCCGGTCCCGGGGGCCAATCTCGGGCCACCGAGGGGTGGCGGTTTGCACGGGTTTGTTTTCACTGTTTACAACTGCGTTTAAGATGCCTGTTTTATTGCCGGTTGCTGTTTCGCGCGGTATGTTTTTTTTATAGTAAGCGGCTGACAGCACGACCCCCAGCACTGCAAGTATGAGAACAGACATCACCCATACATAAGGCGTTACGCGGCTGCTGTGACCCCTGCCTTCTCCAAGGACTTCACGCGCCGCCTTTTTGACGAGGCCCTTGTTGACCCTGTTTTTTTCACCGGCGAAGGCGCCTAACAGGGCACGGTCGCACAGTATGTTTATCAGGCGGGGAATCCCGCCGCTTAAATAGAATAGTTTTCTGATGCTTGAATCAGTAAACAGTTTTTTCCGCAATCCCGCAACCGAGAGGCGGTGCGTTACATACGCGCCTATATCATTCCGGGAGAGTGCCCCGAGGTGATAACGTGCTGTGATTCGCTGCGACAGTTGCCTGAGTGCGGGCCGGGAGAGTTGCTCTCTCAGCTCGGGCTGCCCGAGCAGGATTATCTGGAGCAGTTTATGCCGGTTTGTCTCGAGGTTGGTCAGCAGCCGCAACTGCTCCAGGACATCAATACTCAGATTCTGTGCTTCATCGATAATCAGAACCGCCTTGCGGCCTCCGGCGTGGACATCCAGCAAAAAGGCATTTATGAGGTCTGTAAACACCTTTATGCTTGTATTGCCTTCAGGATACCTGATGCCGAATTCATCACACACCGTTGCCAGGAGTTCCTCAACAGTCAGTTTAGGATTAAAGATAAACGCCACAGCGGTATTTTCAGGCAGTTGTTCAAGCAGGCAGCGGCAGACGGTTGTCTTGCCTGTTCCGACTTCACCGGTCAGCAGGACGAAACCGCCGTCACTGTTTAAGCCGTACACCAGATGAGCCAGCGCCTCCCGGTGCTGCTCGCTCATGTAGAGATAGCGCGGGTCGGGTGCAATGGAAAAGGGGGACTCCTGAAACCCGAAATATTCATTATACATGGGCGTTAAAATACGGCTCTGTAATTCTATGCAACTATCACTCCCTCCTTGTTGCGGGAGGTCAGGGCAGGGCGGGGAACCGGTTGAAGGGCCGGTGTCAGGTGCCCTGTATAAGTGAACCCAGCTAATCGTATTGATATTATCAGAAGTCTCAACTGAAGGCAAGGGTCATCAGTGTTAACCTTAATGTTGCATAAGCAGGCAGAGGAGTCTACCGGAATTCAGGTTCAGCGGCTGTCTGTGGCGCCTTCTTTCAGGGAATAAATCTTCAGACCCGGAATTTCCCCGCCGGTGACTTCTTTATATTTCGACAGGAAATCGGGTATATCGGGATGATTGCCCCATACAAGATAGTAATCAATGTCGAATTTTTTCAGTTCGCTCTCCAGCTCACTGTCGCTGATATTTTCCTTTGCCTGGCCGTAGTATCTCGTTTTCAGGAAATATGTCAGCCGGTAGCTGTTATACCATGCCTCGTTTGTGGAGACATACTCCCTGTTGGAGGCGATTTTCCCCTGTATGTTGTATCTGTTTTTCAGGACGGAAGCCAGGTTATGGATCCTCTCTCCGGTATCACCCCTGTGAATTACATATCTTACCGGCACCACGAGAAATGACAGGGCGAAAAAAACTATTAATGTATTTTTTCTTGTCCTGTTGAAGAATTCATTCCTGAATAATATATTCATCAGATGCCCTCCCATCAGGAGCAGCAGGATATTGACAATCCATAAGTACCGCGGCTCATAATGCATTACACCGTATCCGCCGGCGTATAGTGCCATGGTTGTTAGCGGAAAGACCAGTACGCTCTTGCGGGTCAATAATTCCTTGACGGGCCCGATGCACAACAGAACAGCCATGACGATAATAGCGACCGCCAGTTGAGAAAAAGACCCCCCCAGTATCTTGATAAGCTGGGAGAGATTCTTGAAGATGATCCTTGATATGAAATATTTAAAGTAGCTCCATGACTCCAGCGGGCTCCATGATTTTACATTCAGATATGTGGCGTCTTCCCATACAACACTGGCCGTTTTATTGGGCGGCTCAAAAAACCCCCCGGTAAAGATGGGCAGGCCCTTTTCCTTGCCTTCCCCCTTTGCTTCAGGGCCCAGTATGGCGAAATTATGCCGCCCGGCCGTACTGAATGTGAGATAGTTGTACTTGGTGCTTAACAGGATAATCCAGAAACTGCTTATAACGGCAAACAGCGCCATCCCCGCGACCAAATTTCTCAGGATATTTTTCCTGAGAGGTTTTGTCCCGGCCTTGAAGTAATGGAGTATATTTATCATCAGGAAATGTGATATGAAAAACGGAAAGCCGAACGGCTTGGCAAAATATGCAAGCGAGCCCAAGGCTCCGCTCATTATACCGTTCTGCACCCTGTCCGGGTAGTCTTCCTTGAATACTATACTGAGGTAATAAACAAGGATACACAAAAGCACGAAATCGTGAGGTGCGATTAATGAGGCATACAGGAGAATCGGGACCATACACAGCAATATAATGTTCCTGACGCCATCGCTCATCTCGAATCTGAAAGAGAGTCTCCTTACACCGGCTATAATCAGGCATCCTATGATTACATGCAGGGCGTTGACTGCAAATACATGAGATGAGCCGAAATATAAAAACGGTATCAACAGCCACGAAAAGAGCGGCCCCCACATACCGTTGACCGCATCCCAGAAATCACCCCTTACATATTTTTCAGCAATATCCAGGAGCAGAATCGTATCACCGAGCAGGCGTTCATATTTGTAGGTGAAGATGGTTATGAGGGAATATATCAGGAGGGCTGCAAAAAAGATAGTCTGTTTTTTCATACCTTAATTAATAGCTTTTACTGGTACTGGGTATTTAAAATTCCCCGGTTGACACAGCGGCTGGTCTGCACCTCACTGTTGCATGAAAAATATCGCCTCTTCGCAACGTTAAGGCATTATCTGCTTTTTATCTTAATGACGGGCCGTATCAACAAAGTATATCAAATATATTCTTGAATTTTCAACCGGATTATTGCCGGCGTAACCCGGTGAAAAATTGAATTGTTCGGATTTTTTGTGTTATAGTTTAAATTATCCTTGGGAAGCAACTTCGCTGAGAGCTTGACTGTTTTGGAAGGGTTTCGTTCAGACTCCGGATTCACCAGATGCC
>JAADFS010000222.1:0-957 GCA_013152795.1 Deferribacteres bacterium | reverse complement strand
ACTGTTAATCTTTCCGATTTCCCCTGTCTTCAGAAACGGCATCGGGAGGTGTTTTTATGTGAAATCCAGGTAACAATATGGAATTGAGTGTTATTATTCCCTGCTATAATGAAGAAGGTAATGTAGATATACTGGTTGAGAGAATCCTAACAGTATTTCAGAAATCCCGGATACAGGGAGAGATAATTCTGGTAAATGACGGAAGTACCGACGCCACGCAGGATAAAATAGACACTGTTCAGCAACGATTTGAAAACGTAAGAGGATGCAGTCATGAAGTAAACCGTGGAATACCCGCTGCATGGAAAACGGGGCTGGATGCAGCAGTGGGTGAGTATGTTGTTATCACCGATGCCGATCTCCAGTATGCGCCTGAGGATATAATAAAGCTGCGCAGCAAACTGATGAGCGACCCCGAAATCGATCTGGTCCAGGGATGGCGGAGGGGATCTGAGAATTACGATTTTTTCCGTATTTTTGCAAGCATCGGACTTGCCAAATTGCTCCGGAAATGCTTTGCCGTTAATCTCCATGACCCGAAGTCGGGATTTCTTATCACAAAAAGGGACATATTCGCTGAGATTATAAAACACAGGATGAAGTATTTTTATTTTCAGACATTCATAGTAATTTCGGCCTGTACGAAGGGCTACCGTGTTGAAGAGGTGCCGGTAATATTCTATAACCGTCATGCCGGTGAATCGTTTATAAAACTACCGCTGGTGTCAATAGGCAAGGTATTGCTGGATATTCCCAAGGCGATTCTGGAGTACAGGATATTGCCGCGCTATAAAAGGGAGGGATAACGATGATAAAAGAAGGTGTCCTCGGTATGACACATGAAGAGATGAAGAAGAGGGATGAAGAGATCTTCAGGCAGATGAAGGCTTCATATTACGGCGACAATGTTACCTGGGTGGATAAGATGGGGGTGCCTTTTCCTCTTGAGATGTATAA
>JAADFS010000221.1 GCA_013152795.1 Deferribacteres bacterium | reverse complement strand
TTCGGACATCTCTATAATCGTCATTTTATCGATAAATTCAAAAACCTGCTCTTTGGTTACTGACATCTTCTCCTCCTGATATTTATTAAATTATTTAAGTGTAAGTGCAAGTGTAAGTGTAAGTTGTTGAATCCTTTCATAATATTCAGCCAGGCCCTAACCACCCGCGGCTGCGCGTTTTTCCTTCAGGGCCCCGAGGGCATAGACAAACCGCGTGATAGTCGCATTCAGCAGGCCGGCGAATTTGCTTAAAGGCGACTGCATGGCGCCTACGAGCATGGCCAGTTGAACCTCCCTCGGCGGCAGAGCCGAGATGGCCTTGAGCTGCTCGACGGAACAGACGCCTCCTTCGATAACCCCGCCCTTTATCTCGAGTTTCTCATTCGTCTTGCTGAATTCAAGGACCTTCTTGACCAGAAGCAGCGGATCATCGTAACCGATGGCAAGCCCAACCGGCCCTGAAAAGATATCTTTCGCACCGTCCACAGGCGTGCCTTCCGCCGCCCTCCTGGCAAGGCTGTTCTTTACAACCCTGTACTCCAGTTCAGCGGATCTGAGGTCGTTTCTCAGGCCCGTGATCTCTTCGACATTAAGCCCGCGATAATCGGTAAAGACAATCCCCTTTGCTCTCTGAAACTTGTCCTGGAGTTCCGAGACAACACGTACCTTCTCTTCTTTCTTCAACCTTTCACCTCCCTTTCAACATCAGAGACCCAGGAACGATACCGTTCTTTTGAGCATCAGGGGTCATGTCGACGCCTCAAACCTTCATTCAATTTCTGTTTGCCGCCAATTTCCCAGTCTATGCAGGCCGGCTCGATCAGTTTCCGGGCCGTTTAAGCAACCCCTATCTGCGCCTGCAGTCTCCGACTTTATTTTAATTTCAAGGCATAAAAATTATTGCCGGTTTATGCAACACTATCATACAAGTGGCTTGCCTACGCTGATGCTATACTTGAGACATTCACCGGTATCCCGACTCCCATAGTGGATGAGATGGATATCTTTTTGAGATATTTCCCCTTGCTTGACGAAGGCTTTGCCTTTTCAACAGCCTTCACGACCGTCTTCGCATTATCAATGAGTTTTTCGCTGTCAAATGAAACCTTGCCGATGGATACGTGGACAACGCCGCCCTTGTCAGTCCTGTAATCAGCCCTTCCCGCGCTTATATCCCTGACGGCCTTTGCAATATCAAAGGTGACGGTGCCTGACTTGGGATTCGGCATGAGACCCCTCGGGCCGAGAATCTTTCCGAGCTTGCCGACTACTCCCATTATATCAGGGGTCGCCACCACCTTATCAAAGTCCAGCCATCCGGCCTGTATCTTTTCCGCGAGGTCCTCGGCCCCTACATAATCAGCCCCTGCTTCCCGGGCCTCGGCGGCCTTCTCACCCTTTGCAAAGACAAGCACCCTTATCTTCTTTCCGAGCCCGTGCGGCAGAACCACGCTTCCCCTTACTATCTGGTCCGACTTTCTCGGGTCCACACCCAGATTCAACGCCATATCCACTGACTCGTCAAACTTCGCATGAGCAGACTGTTTGACCAGCTCAACCGCTTCCCTTATGTCATACTGTTTCGTCCTATCTATCTTTTCCTTAGCATTGATATGTTTCTTACCCATTATGCCTCCCGCAGCAATTAACAATTAACAATATTTAAATTATTCATTGTTAATTGTTAATTGTTAATTATCTCGACTCCCATGCTTCTCGCCGTGCCTTTGATGGTCTCCATGGCCTTTTCAATATCAAAGGCATTGAGATCCGGCATCTTTGTCGTGGCTATCTCCCTTACCTGGTCGATGGTTATCTTGCCCACCTTGTCCTTGTTGGGAGTGCCCGACCCCTTTATTATGCCGGCCGCTTTCTTGATCAGTTCGGATGCAGGCGGCGTCTTCAGGATAAATGTAAACGACCTGTCCTTGTATATCGTAAGCACGGCCGGTATGATCGTGTCTCCCATTGATTGCGTCTGTGCATTGAATGCCTTGCAGAAATCCATTATATTAATCCCGTGCGGCCCCAGGGCCGGCCCGATCGGGGGGGCCGGATTCGCCTTGCCTGCCGGAATCTGAAGCTTTACCTGTGCCACTACCTGCTTCTGGGCCATCTTAAAAACCTCCTCATTCTATGTCTTTTCGACCTGCAAAAAGTTCAGTTCAACAGGGGTCTGTCTGCCGAATATCGTCACCATCACCCTCAACTTGTTGTGAACCTCGTCTATGTCATCCACATAACCATTGAAATTGGCAAAGGCGCCGTCTATTATTCTTACGGTGTCACCCCTGTCAAATTCGGCCTTGACCTGTGTGGTAGGCCCTTTCTCGATCTGCTGAACGATCAGGTCTATCTCTTCCTGCTGTACAGGCGTGGGTTTTTCACCGCCTACAAACCCCGAAACCCTCGGGGTACTGCTCACAAGATGCCATGTTTCATCATCAAGGTGCATATTGATCAGGATATAACCGGGATAGAATTTTTTCTGGGATTCCTTCTTCTTTCCCGATTTCAGTTCAACAACCTTTTCAGTAGGAATCAATATCTGGCCGATCTTATCCTCAAGCCCTCTCCTGCGGACATTGTCTTCGATTGTCAACTTGACCTTTTCTTCAAACCCTGAGTACGTATGCACCACATACCATTTCTTTTCCATGATTTCTCCTACTTCACCACCATGCCAACCAGTTTGGAAAGCACCAGATCAATTAAACCCAAAAAAATTGCAACTATCAGTACAAGCACCAGCACAACCTTTGTGGAGCCTATCACCTCTTCCCTTGATGGAAATACAACTTTTTTGAGTTCGATTTTTACTTCGCTGAAGAAGTTCTTTATCTTTTTAAACACTCTCTCATTCCTATCAAATGTTTTAGGGGAAAATGGCAGGCCAGGAGGGATTCGAACCCCCAACCCTCGGATTTGGAGTCCGGCGCTCTAGCCGTTAGAGCTACTGGCCTGTTCTCAACTGTAAGTTCAAGATTCAAAAAATTTTCCTTTTTCTTTCTTTAGCCTTAAAATGTTAAAGTATTGACAGCGGGGCAGGTGGGCCTGCCGGAAAAGCTTTACCTGTGATTCCTCCAGAAGTATTCGGCACGGGATGTTTAATGTCTTCCCGACTTCATTCATAACCGATTCCTGCAACAGAGACTTACTTACAAAATCCAGCCGCATTGTTAAGATTCCGCGGCAGGCTCACCTGCCGCCTCTCAAGGGTTGATTTTATGCCTTTGTCTCTTTGTGCTCAACGTGTTTCCTGCAGTGCCTGCAGTATTTCCTGAGAACGAGTTTCTCCGGTGTATTCTTCTTGTTCTTTGTAGTCGAATAATTTTTATTTTTACAACTCGTGCATTGCAAAAGTATTATATCCTGCATCTCCGTCCTCCGTGTCCATCCGCCGTGTCCGCTTTTAACCTTACAGTGCCATAAAATACCGCCGGCGGGGCAGAGGAGTCTGCCGGGAAAGCTTTATCTGCGATTCCTTAAGGAAATATTCCGCACGGCATATTGACGTCGTCCGTCTGAACTTCACTTCCCGTTATTTCCTGCAACAAAAACATATTTCCAATATCCTATCGCTTTATAAAGGTTTTCCGGCAGACTCCTCTGCCCCTTTATGCAACATTAATTAATGTATTCTGACGGTCACGAATCACGGACACGCTTCACGTTTTTTTATTCTATTATCTCCGTGACGACTCCGGCTCCTACTGTCCTGCCTCCTTCCCTCAC
>JAADFS010000220.1 GCA_013152795.1 Deferribacteres bacterium | reverse complement strand
TTCGATAGAGAACTTTGATCCCATGGGGGTACATACAGGCGATTCCATTACAGTGGCACCCGCCCAGACCCTGACCGACAAGGAATACCAGGTAATGAGGGATGCCTCGATTGCCGTCATCCGTGAAATAGGGGTGGACACCGGAGGCTCAAATATCCAGTTCGCAGTAAATCCGGACAACGGCCGCCTCGTTGTAATCGAGATGAACCCGAGGGTATCGAGAAGCTCCGCCCTTGCATCCAAGGCAACAGGGTTCCCGATAGCCAGGATAGCGGCAAAGCTGGCGGTGGGACTCACACTGGATGAAATCCCTAATGACATCACGAAAGAGACACCGGCCTCATTCGAGCCCACGATTGACTACGTTGTTGTAAAGTTCCCGAGGTTTGCCTTTGAAAAGTTCCCCGAGGCCGACTCCACTCTGATGACCCAGATGAAGTCAGTGGGCGAGGCCATGTCAATCGGCAGGACATTCAAGGAGTCACTGCAGAAGGCCCTGCGCAGCCTTGAGATCGACAGCTATGGCTTTGAGCCTGTTGATGCGGGTATTGATGAGATCATGGAGAAAATCAAGACCCCCGAGTGGGACCGCATATGGTACCTTGCGCATGCCCTCAGACTGGGCGCAGGCCTTGAGGAATTACATGAGGTAACAGGGATCGACCCCTGGTTTCTGCACAATATCAAGCAGATAACGGACCTGGAGGCCGAAATCCGTAATGCCGCGGGCGGGATAAAGGGCGGGGAAACGGAGCTGCTGCCGGATGAACTGTTGAGGAAGGCCAAGGAATACGGTCTTTCGGACAGGAGGCTCGCCGCATTGCTGAATACGGACGAGCGGGCTGTCAGGGAGGCAAGAAAGAAGAGCGGCCTGAGGGCTGTTTATAAAATGGTGGATACATGCGCCGCTGAATTCAGGGCATATACACCTTATCTGTATTCAACCTATGAAAAACCGTTTTACAGGCTGGAGAACTCGAAACCCGTTAACAACTCGGTAGAATGTGAAGCCAACCCCACCGGCAGGAAGAAGGTCGTCATACTCGGCAGCGGGCCGAACAGGATAGGGCAGGGCATTGAATTCGACTACTGCTGCGTGCATGCGGTTTTTGCGTTAAAAGAACTCGGATACGAGACAATAATGGTAAACTGCAACCCCGAGACCGTCAGCACCGATTATGACACCGCCGACAGGCTGTACTTTGAACCCCTCACCCTTGAAGACACCCTGAACATCATAAACACGGAAAAACCAGAGGGCGTTATCGTGCAGTTCGGCGGGCAGACGCCGCTGAAGCTTGCAGTACCTCTTGAAAGGGAGGGTGTAAGGATCCTCGGTACATCGCCGGATTCGATTGACAGGGCTGAAGACCGGAGGAGATTCAAGGAGATACTTCACAAGCTGAATCTCCGGCAGCCCGACAGCGGCACAGCAATGTCTGTGGCCGAAGCAGTTGAGGAGGCACGTAAGATCGGCTACCCTGTCATGGTGAGACCCTCTTATGTGCTCGGCGGCAGGGCAATGGAGATCGTGTATGATGAAAAAAGCCTTAATGATTACATGCAGAGGGCGGTATCCGCATCGCCCGAGCACCCGGTGCTGATAGACAAATACCTTGAAGACGCCATTGAAGTTGATGTGGATGCAATCTCAGACGGCGAAAGCGTGATAATAGGCGGGATCATGGAACATATAGAAGAGGCCGGCATACACTCCGGAGACTCGGCATGCTCCCTGCCGCCGTATTCATTGTCACAGGAGATCATAGACAGGATCAAGCTCCAGACAAAGGCGGTCGCAGTGGAATTGAACGTCATCGGACTTATGAACATGCAGTTTGCCGTAAAAGACGGCGAGATATACATCCTTGAAGTCAACCCGCGGGCATCCCGGACGATACCCTATGTCAGCAAATCCATCGGTATACCGCTTGCCAAGATGGCGGCCAAGGTCATGATGGGAAAGACACTTGCGGAACTCGGACTTACCTCCGAGATAGAGGTATCCCATTTCAGCGTCAAGGAAGCTGTATTTCCATTTGACCGGTTTGCAGGGGTGGACACCCTGCTTGGGCCTGAAATGAAATCCACCGGGGAAGTCATGGGCATAGACAAAGACTTTGAAAGGGCGTATGCAAAGTCCCAGGCATCGGCCAACAATACAATGCCGCTGAGTGGAAAGGTCTTCATCAGTGTCAAGGATAAGGACAAGCCCGCGCTGCCTCCAATGGCACGCAAGCTCCTGTCACTCGGTTTTTCTCTGGCGGCCACGCGGGGCACGGCCTTTTATCTCAGGCAACTGGGGATTAATGTTGAGACGGTCAACAAGGTGGGGGAGGGGAGGCCCCACTGTGTCGACCTGATAAAAAACAGGGAGATCAATTTTGTGATAAACACTGTCACAGGCGCAAAGGCGCAGAGGGATTCATTTTCGATAAGGGAGACCGCACTGCAGTACAACATTACCTATTCAACCACCATTGCAGGGGCAAGGGCTGCGATAAATGCAATAGAGGTGATGAAGAAGAAGGAAATGAGCATCAAATCACTACAGGAGTATCATCATATCAGATAAATGCCCCGGTCTTTTCATTCCAGGATGTCACGAGGTAGTATAAGAACATTATCACGATGATAAGCACAACGCTCCAGTGGTAAGAGATATAGTAGGGCAGGAAAACCTTTTTCCCCATGAGCGAAGAAATCCTTCCGGATGAATCGATAAGCGCCTGGCTCAGTGAATTAGACACGCCGAAAAAGACAAATGCTATCAGGTTTTTTACATTGCCTTCCGCTGTCCTCCAGCACGTGCCGCTCGCGCATCCGCCGGCAAACGGCATGCCGAAACCGAATATAATGCCGCCCACAAAGCTCCCGACCCAGAACGTGGGCATGACATAAACCCCTTCGGGTCTGAGCCCGCTTGCCTTCAGTGCCGCAAACCCGAGCACGCTGACGACCACGGCAATGGTCATGCCTCTTGCCTGTGCAGCATTGCCGCTCGTAAAAGGTTCCCGGAACGCCTGCAGGAACGCAAAACGTGTCCGGTGAAGGATTATGCCGAACGCGGTTCCTGAGATAAGGAGTCCCCCTGTTCTTGTATAGTTATAGCCGGAAGAGGAATCAATGCCGTAAGAGCGGTAAATATACGCGCCCGTAAACACGGCCAGCATGGCCAGGCCCCCCAGCCAGGGCTGAATCTTTTTCCAGTCGGTTGCGCCCTCTTTAGGCCTTTTCAACCGTCCTTCACCCCTCCTGAAGTGCAGGTGTTCCAGCTCCCAGTAGATATAGCGCACCTCCAGAAAGGCCCCGATGCTCAGGCCGGCCATCATGCCCAGCCCGCTCAGTGAAAGGGCGCTGGTCGCACTGAAAAAACCACCTACATTACATCCGCCCGCCATGGCCGCACCGATTCCCATTAATGTTCCGCCTATGGCACCTTTGACCAGTTCAAAGGGCGGCGGTGTTTTTATGGTGAACTGCTTTGACAGGAGCGAAGAGGCAAAGGCGCCCCAGATTAATCCGAAGGTCAGTGTCAGTATGGAACTGGTGCTTAAAAGGGGATTGTAATACGGGTGGGAGCTGTAAATTCCCACGGAATAGAACAGCCAGTCAACCCATTCCCGCAGGCCTCCGACAACTCCCCACGGCCTTGCCCATGCAAAAGTAATAACGCTGGTGATCCCTATTAACAGTCCCCCCAGCCATACCGGCCAGTTCCTGTAAAAAACCCTTGCATATCCGTTCTTAAGGATGGTAATGAAAACGCTCGTTTCAGTCGATTTGTTCATCTCAGTTAATGTGTGTAATTAAGGAAGTAAGGTTAACCAGGCTGCTGAACTCTTGATATTCAGAACAATCCCGACAAATTATTTTACATAATTTTCCGGGATTGTCAAATGTGAATTGACTTTTATTCCCTGTTCTTCCTCCCTTCTTTAAGGGAGGAAGAACAGGGGAGAGGGGAATAAACTATTACAAAAGCGCTTACTTGGTTTCAAAGCAGTTCACACTGCTTTCCGACTCTCCGCCGCTACTGTCCTCTGCAACCACCTTCCAGCAGTATGTGGCACCGGATGCAAGTCCGGACACGGTGCGGCTGCCCGAGCTGTTGTCAAGAAACGGGTCGGTAAAATCTGTTATAACATCATTAACATCTCCACACGATATTAAGAGTATGCCTGTTATCATTACTATCAGTACAACTATCAATATCTTTTTCCTGCTCCTGCCGGCTTGTACGA
>JAADFS010000219.1:3674-4629 GCA_013152795.1 Deferribacteres bacterium | reverse complement strand
TGCCGTTGATTCTGAAAGGCATATCCTGCGCATGGGCTGCATGCATGAAGATGAGGAATAGTGATATTAAAGCGGTAATAAATACCATCCAGGATTTTTGCCTGTCAAAAGCTCTGCATAATTCAGGTGTTGTACGGTTCATTGTTTTCTCCTGTTATTTGAACAGTTTTTTTCTGTAGTTATATCTCTAATTTATTTCTTTTGATAGGGCTCTCTCGTTATTTTTCCGGCTGTTACGTTTGTATTTCCGGTATGGCCTGACAGCGCTTCCGTTTTGATTGTTGTTGTTCTTCTGATGCTGCCGCCGGATTGTATATTCTTATCAGGTGATGAAATATATATTGTCTCTTCTTTAATGCCGCCGTTTCCCTCTGCAGGCCTGCCTGTCACTGGGGGGGCAGGCGGTCTGGCCTGGGGACTTGCCTTATTGATGCTATCCTGTATTTCCTGCCGGCTGATCGCCTTTACGGGAGGGCCGACAGGTGGTTTATCCGCTGATATGGTTTCAGTAGTTGCGTTTGCTGTTTCACGCTCAGGCGGTGGAACAGGCGGGTATTTGTTGCTTTGCGCCGTCGCATATGTTGTTATCATTATGAGGATTACCGGAAAAATATTTGTAATAATAAAGAGACTTTTCCTTTTGTTTGATTTCATCGTGACACCTCCGGGTTTCATAACGGTTCACCAGCCTCTTTGGGGGTGAACTGTTAAATCATACGTTGTTAAGGGGTATCCTGAAAAACTGGAAATCTGAAGGGTTTTGCATGTCTGTCCCCTTTTTTCTCTAATGCTACAACCAAGATATAAAAAAACGCGCATATTGTCAAGAGGTCGAATTGCCTCATAAAAAAGCGAAACGAAAAAGAATCGTTGCCTCAAAAAAGAAATCTTGATGAAAGATATGAAAAATAGTCTCCTGAACAGAAAAAAGGTGGGAGGCGGAAATGAGGTTAAC
>JAADFS010000219.1:0-3640 GCA_013152795.1 Deferribacteres bacterium | reverse complement strand
AAGCCGTGGCAATAGTGGCTTCGAGGTATCAGAAAGCGGGCAAAAAGCAAAAGGGCAAGATGCTTGATGAATTCATTGCACTGACAGGATAACATTTTTCATCTAATCCAACAGGAAAATATAGATAATTTTGAGGGAAATATCTCATTCGCTGAAAGCCGAGAAACCCAACTGTCGCCAAATGGTTTACTGTTTCTTCTTCGGTTGTTTTTTTGAAATACGGACGAAGTCCGTCAAACCAAAGTGTTGCCGCAGATCTTCTGGGGTAAGGGAAATAGTGCGGATTGTTTTGATCGAGACCGTCAGTAAAGCTTTCCCCGCAGGCTTCCCTGCCCATGAGGGGGGTGCTTTTTTGCAATTGCAAGATTAAAACACGTTTTTAAATACTGCATGCAGTATTCTGTATCCCACTACCGCTATGCCCTTTATATTTCCCGTGATCTTGGACTTTCCCGTGCCCATGCGGTAGCTTACAGGGACCTCCTTAATCCTGTAGCCCTTTTTGACGGCCTTTACCTGCATCTCAACCGTCCAGCCGTAGTTGTCTTTCATGTCCAGGGCCAGCAACCGGTCAAACTTTATAGCCCTGAAAGGCCCGATATCAGTGTATCTGAATCCGTAGAGCAACCTGATCAGTACCGTGGCCAGGAGATTGCCGAAACGCACGGGCACTCGGAGGGCGCCTTTCTCAACACGTCCCATGATGCGTGAGCCGAGAACCAGATCGTAATCCTCGTAGACCACAGGCTCAACCAGCCTGATTATCTCATCAGGATGGTCGCTGTAATTGCCGTCCACAAACACGACAATATCAGGCTTCTTTGTCTTGAGATACTCAATTCCCTTAAGACAGGGGTAGCCGTAGCCCTTTCTGGCCTCAAAAAGCAGTGTCGCCCCCCTCTCTCTTGCTATGAAAGGCGTCCTGTCCCTGCTGCCGTTATCCACGATTACGACCTCATCCACGAGGTCCTTCTGTATGTCATCCAGGACGCGTGGGAGTGTCTTTTCTTCATTAAGCGCCGGTATGATTACCGCTATTCTCTTTCCGTTAAGCATAGTTCCTCTCTCTTCCGGATTACCCCCCTCCCCTTATGATATCCAGCATCTGGCCCCACCATTTAAGCTGATTCTCCAGAAACGACATCCTTTCAGGCACCGTGAAATATATCACAGCCATTATAATTATGGCCGAGATATACAGGATGAAAAAAAGGTCTCTTCTTCTTTCCGTCTTCATTGAGCTTCAAACCTCGCTATCTTGTAGTTTTCATCAGCATAAACGACCGTGAATCTCTCTTTCAATCCGGCATGGGATGCCCGCTGTTTTTCCATTGCGACCCATTCATCCTCCTGCGAGTACCGCCTGAACAACACGTATGTCGCATTATTATACTCCAAATCCCTCAGCCAGTTATTGCGGTCGCCTGACCTGACATAGGCTATCCTGTTTGAAAATGCCCTGTTCCATAAGGGAGAGAGAAACAGCGGCTCAAAGGTATAGGCAAGTGTATCGCCTTTCAGTATATTATCACTTATCCACGTCCAGTATCCATATTCCTGTCGCGCGTACAAGTCTATTATAAAAGGGCCCTGCCGGGCTATGGTCCGGCCGGCAGGGGGCAGGTGAATGAACTCCCTGACCTTCTCAGGTGTAATGCCTGGTGAGTTTGCGGTAAGAAACACATATCCTGCCAGGAGCAGGACGATGGGTCTCAACAGATTCTCCCTTTTGTGAAAATATTCCATCACCAGCCCGAAGGAAACCGCACCAAGGCCGGCAATAAAGATAACATACCTCGGATTCCAGTTTCTCGGATACAGAAGGAATGCCGCGGCAAAGACTATACATACCGCCAGATAGTCCTTCCTTTTCTTTATCACTGCATAAGCAATGGAAAAGACTACACTGGGCAGAAACAGGATAAACCATACAGGGCCAAGTCCCCCCAGCTTGGAGTCATAGAGATAATACCTGATATTCTCCAGCCATACATACAGCGGCCTCTGCAGCGGGCTCAACTGATTAATAACCCGTGGAGCAGACTCCACCATCCCGCTGTAGAGCCCCTTGAAAAGTGTGATATTGAATATGGTTATCTCCATGGGATACACCGGATTGCCGTATAACACCCAGTTTTTCGCATACCAGTAGGCCCCCATGAGTAACACGGGAAGCAGAAAACAGACGGCATAATTACTGAAACTCTTCTTTATTGCCCGGCACCTGCCAGGAGACACTTCCGCGGATGCCGGATTTTCGTACAGGTTCCTTGCCAGAACAGCAGCGGACAATATAATCACAAACAACGGTCCCGAGCCTTTTGAGCCGAGCAGTATCCCCGTTGCCAGTCCTGCAAGAACGGTCTGAATCTTTTTTTGCCCTGATAATTCGGCTCTCCCTCCCCCCAACCCCATTACGCCTGAATTACCGTGCACCAGGAAATTAACGGCGATTATAAACAGCGCGGATACCGCGACATCCACATAGTTCGTTGTGGACTGCAGGATAATCACCGGGGTAAAAAAGAAGAGCAGGGAGGAGTAAATTGCATATCTCTCCCTGACACCCAGCTTGACGGCGATACTGTATACTGCAAGTACACCTGTTATTGCAAGAGGCAACTGGCTTAAATCCACGATTACGTCATTCTGCAGGAAGATGATATTCCATATAAAAAAGAGCTCCATATTCTTGGGAAAGATATTTATGAACTGATTGATAAACGAGTGGTTGGAGACCTCACGGATGGCGCCGTCCTGCATGATATAGCCGGCGATCGGGAGGTGATACCAGAGCGCATCCCAAGCATACGGCGGAAAAAGATACCCCGTAAATACTATCCACGCAACGGTCAACGTGAAAAGACCGCAAATGAACAACAATATCCGGTCATTCCTGATTATCGCCGCTGTCCGGGACGTTTCAGCCTTTATCTCACTGAGGACGGACCTTAAGAAAGACCTGATATTATTACCGGCGGCAAAAGATACATCCGCTCTCTGATGTGGAAGGGCAAGCACCAGCACAGTCAGCGATATCGAGATATTGAGAAGGAAAAGCGGGATTGCAAAGAGCTGCCTGAATATGATGCCCAGAAGCATCTCCGTGGCTACTATCTGCACCAGGTACAGGACAAAGGCCCCGATTACCCTGTCGGCAAACCCGATGAGCCTCTTTTTCCTGAACAGCAGGATATACCACGAAGAAAACAGGGTGAGATTTATTATTATATATGCCGCTGTATTCACCTTACAGTAGCATAAAATACCGCCGGCGGGGCAGAGGAGTCTGCCGGGAAAGCTTTATCTGCGATTCCTTCAGGAAATATTTTGCACGCCATATTGACGTCCTTTTGAACTTCACTCTCCGTTATTTCCTGCAACAAGAACATATTTCCAATATCCTATCGCTTTATAAAGGTTTTACGGCAGACTCCTCTGCCCGGTTATGCAACATTAAGATTCAATTAATCAAAACAATTCCAGAACCTTCTTAAACTGCAATCCGTCATCTCGTGATAATACCTGTATTGTTCCTCCGCCTTGTCTTTCAGCCCCATCCTTTCATAAACCTCGGCAATATCCCACAATGCATAACGGTTCGCCGGTTCTATCTGCAGGACCTTGTTATACTCTGCCA
>JAADFS010000218.1 GCA_013152795.1 Deferribacteres bacterium | reverse complement strand
AGGGGATTCGCCGAGATAGAGAGACTGGACGGCCTTCTGAATTATTTTTCAGAGGACAGTGAAATCACCGCCGTCAACAGGGCCGCGGGCAACAGACCGGTCCGGGTAAGCAGAGAGACACTGGATATAATGAAAAAGGCCGTGCATATATCAGAGATTACGGGCGGGGCGTTTGATCCGACCATAGCCCCTGTTGTCAGTCTGTGGAATTTCTCAAAGGATGTATCAGCCCCCTCAATACCCTCACGGGATACTGTTGAAGATGCACTGAGACACGTTGATTACAGAAAGATAGAGATAAACACGGCGGCCTCGGAGATTTACCTCACTGAAAAGGGCATGGAGATTGACCTCGGGGGAATAGCCAAGGGCTATGCCGCGGACAGGGCCGTCGAGGCCTTAAAGGCTGAAGGCATAAAGGCGGCCCTTGTCGCAGTGGCCGGTGACATAAGGGGATTCGGCCTGAACCCCGCGGGACAGGGATGGAGACTGGGTATTCAGGACCCGAGGCCAGAGACTGTTTCAGAGAGGCCGTGGGAGGACATCGTTGCAACCCTTGAACTCAGGGATAAGGCAATCTCGACATCAGGCGATTACCAGCGGTTTTTCATAAAGGACGGCAGGCGCTATTTCCACATCCTTGACCCCGGCACCGGGTTTCCTGCCGAGACCGACCTGATCAGTGTCACGGTAATCGCACCAGAGGGGTATGTCACGGACAGCCTTGCAACAGCCGTATTTGTCCTCGGCGTGGAAAAGGGAATGAAGCTGCTTGAGTCAATGGGTATTGACGGCGTCCTGATATGCGCCGACAAGAAAATCCTGCTTACGGAGAATCTGAAAGGGAAAATCAATATCCTGAACGCAGCCTATCAGGCTGTGGACCATTCCCCGTAAGCCAGCAGTTGCCCCCCAAACGACATAAACGGCTCTTTTACCGCCGCCGTCCCGGCAGCTTCCGGAGCAATGCCAGCAGTGCCCCTCCGATAATGAACAGTACCACGGGCGCAGGCTCCGGCAGGATGAGGAGCCCCGGATGCACGGCAATGGCGCGGAACCTGCCTTCCCTGTCTCCCGGGCCCTGGTAGCCGAAGTTCAGGTCAAAGCCCCATGCCTTGAACGTATCCTCGGCGTATACTGTCCCTGACCAGTAGAGGTCAGGCTTCAGGTTGCGGAAATCACGGCTCCTGCTTAACCCCCACCCGGGCTGGGGGCTGGTGCCGTCCGTCGCATAGTATCCCTTGTTGCCCAGTTCGGTATAGAACAGGTGTGACATCTCGCTGTTCGTTACGTTGTAGCCTCCTGTGGTACTGCCGTCATAGCCGAATACATACGGCCCGGCGACTGTGGTTAGCGGCAGCCGCCAGTCGGTATAGGTGTTTATCCCGAAAGTCACTGACAGTGTATCCGCCCACTCCGCCTGACTCTGCCACGTGTCAGGATCACTTGAATAATCGTACCACGTAATATCAAGATCGGTATCATAGATGAGATTGTACCTGCCATATCCGGACCAGCCCTTGCCTATGAGTTTGAGGTCTGCAAGAGCCTGGGCTGAAAACGCCGTAACCATCACTATCACGGCCGCCAACGTCAGCATCCTTTTCATATTTTCCCTCCTAAAAAAGTTGCACACCCGCCGGCAGGAAAGCCCGCCGGAGAAGCCTTGTCTGTTACAGTTGAAGAGTACTGCTCATTAAGCATATCGACGTTTACCGCGCCTTACTTGAAAAAAGTTAAGCATAATACGTCTGTTTCTTTGTAATCTTCTATCACGTTTTTCCATGAATGTCAAAGGGCTGCCTGCGGTTGTATGAAAATTTTCACTCAGGGGGGAGAAAGGCTCTGCGGGCAAAGCCGCCCTCGGGGGACTTCACCGCCCGCTTTTCAGGAGAGGTTGTCGTATTCATTATACTTTTTTGCGCTGCCGCGGACCATGTGGGCAGGATACTTTTCCCTGTTCCTTTCCAGTTTCCCGGCAACGATTTCCTCTATATCGAGATTCAGGTCATGGCACAGGTATGTGAGATAAATGGCGATGTCCGCAATTTCCTCGGCTACGCCTTCAGCGGATTCGCCCTGCAGCATGTCCGCAACTTCCTTATCCGTCTTCCACTGGAAGTGTTCGAGCAGCTCGGCGGCCTCAATGACCAATGAAACAGCAAGGTCCTTGGGCCTGTGGAATTTCTCCCAGTCCCGCTCCCTGCGGAACTCCAGCAGTTTTCTCTTTAAATCAGCACTGACCATACAACCTCCTTTTGCATTCCGCGCATACCTCGTTTCGTAGATTATAACACTTACCCTTACAGTGGCATAAAATACCGCCAGGCTGGGCAGAGGAGTCTACCGGGAAAGCTTTATCTGCGATTCCCTGCAGCGGCACCAGCCCGCCCCGCCTTCCCTGCTGCACTCGGTTTGTTGACTTGCCTGCGCTCCAAGAGATAAAATATTAGGGCAATCAAGACGAGGCGAGGAGGAAGCAATGCCTATCTATGAATATATCTGCCTTAAATGCGACAACAAGTTCGCGCTTCTTCAGAGTCTGTATCCGGCTGACAACAGTGCCGAATGTCCCAAGTGCTCTTCAAAAGATGTAAAGAAAGAAATTTCCGCCTTCAGCTTCGGAGCAGGCTCGGGGAACAGTGTTTCGCCGGTGCCGGCGACCGGTTTCAGCGGCGGCGGCTGAGGCATACGCTCCTGCTGAACAGGCTGTTCAGCTCCTTTCATAACTGAAGAAATCATTTTAACTTTTTCGCTGACAGGGTGTGCTCGAGACGGCGGATGAACAGAATTACCGCCGTCAAGCTCACTCCCAGCCAGAGCCATGCAAGCCAGCCGTGGAATATCTGCATAATGCTCTCTTCCAGAATGTACCCTGCTCCCAAGATAAGAGCGGCCCACAGCATGCAGTTCAGGGCCTCGTAAAGCATAAATCTTGCAAAAGACATATCCGTAATGCCGATGGCTATGGCACCTATTATCCGCATGCCGTAGAGATACTGGAGGATGAAAACAGCGGTCTTCGGGCGTTCAAGCACGACCCTGTTGACCTCTGCAAACCGCACCCTGATCCACTTGCTCTTAGGCAGTATATAGCGGTTTCCGAATATCCGGCCGGCGAAAAACCAGAATACATGACCTGCCCATGCACCGACAGAGGCGCTTACCCACACGCTTAAAGGATTCAGCAGCCCTGCCGCCGCAAGAATCCCCGCTGCCAGCAGGACCGTTTCACCTTCAATAAAAGTGCCTGCAAACACAGCGGCGATACCATACTTACCGATAGCGGCAGCGGCCACGGGATTCAGGATACCCATTTTCGTTCAATCCTCTTTTCTTCCCTGACCGGGCGCATCAGTTCATCCGGCCGTCTTTCTCCGGAAGCCCCGAGGGACATAAAATGCTGGCTGCTGCATTTATGCAAGATTCAGGATAACTCTTCTCCGCAGGGATTGTAAACCTTAAGTGGAGCATACCGTCAGAGAGACTGCCCGGCAAAATTTGAATGCAACTGCATTGTTAACCTTAATGTTGCATAAATGGCAGGAGGGCCTGCCGTAAAACCTTTATAAAGCGATAAGATATTGGAAGTAAGTCTTTATTGCAGGAAGTAACGGAAAGTGAATTTCAAAAGGACGTCAAAATGCTGTGCAGAATATT
>JAADFS010000217.1 GCA_013152795.1 Deferribacteres bacterium | reverse complement strand
GGGTCGTGCCGGAGATTATCAGGTACGGCAGGGTGATCCGCCCCGGCCTCGGCGTGACAATAGCCAATGACCGTATTGCAAAGCGCCTCGGTATCAGGGGTGTCCTGCTGATTAATATCCAGCCGGGCAGCTCTGCCGAAAAAGCCGGACTGAGGGGAACGCGCCGCGTGGGCAGTGAAATAATACTCGGGGATATTATCGAGTCGGTCAACGGCAGGAAGGTCTATTCATATGACGACCTGCGGAATGAATTCGACAAATACCGTGTCGGCGATGAGGTGACGCTGGGTATCCTCCGCGGAGAGAGATACATGCAGGTGAAGGTCAGGCTGGAACAGGTCGAGTAGGGCGCCCGAGGTTACCGTGAACCACGCAATGTCCCCTGATAAAACGGTCTTTCAGACCCGCGGCCTTGCCAAGATTTACGACATGGGGGAGGTGAAGGTTCATGCACTGCGGGGCGTGGACATGGAGATATACGCCGGAGAACTGGTCGTGCTGCTCGGCCCCTCCGGCAGCGGCAAGTCTACCCTGCTGAATATACTCGGCGGACTGGACACAGCCACAAAAGGGCAGGTCACCTACCACGGACAGGACCTCACCAGGGCCACGGACCGGGAGCTTACGTACTACCGGCGTTTTTATGTGGGCTTTGTATTTCAGTTCTATAACCTGATCCCGAGCCTCACTGCGTGGGAAAACGTTGCAGTGGTCACCGAGATAGCCGGTGACCCCATGAAACCCGAAGAGGCCCTCCGTATAGTGGGCCTCGGAGACCGTCTGAATCACTTCCCCGCCCAGTTGTCCGGAGGCGAGCAGCAGCGCGTGGCAATCGCGCGCGCGATTGCAAAAAAGCCCGCGGTGCTGCTCTGTGATGAGCCCACAGGGGCCCTTGATTCGGCAACAGGCATTGTGGTGCTTGAGGTACTGGAGAAGATCAACCGGGAGCTGGGGACAGCCACGGTGCTTATCACCCACAACGCCGACATAGCCGAGATGGCCGACCGTGTGATATACCTGAGTGACGGCCTTATATCAAAGGTGCGCATAAATGAACACAAGAAATCCCCGCGGGACCTGCACTGGTAGGGAAGAGTTCAGAGTTCAAAGTTCGGAGTTCGGAGTGCTGTTCTGTCTTTTCATTCTGGCTCCTGGCTTCTGACTCCTGAATTCTTATTAAGTTAAAGCAATAGACGCCATGAAGACGATAGACCGCAAAATCCTGCGCGACCTGTGGGGCATGAAAGGACAGGCGCTTGCCATCGGTGATTGCAAGCGGTGTCTCCACCTTTATCATGTCTGTCAGCACCATGCAGTCACTCCGCCTGACACAGGCGGCCTTTTACAGGGACTACCGCTTTGCCGATGTGTTCGCTTCGCTGAAACGCGCCCCCGGGAGGGTGCGGCGGCGCATCCTCGAGATACCGGGAGTTGACGTGGTCCAGACCCGCGTGGCGGCATCGGTGAACATCGACATCAGTGGGTTCCCGGACCCTGTCACTGGAGATATTTTTTCTCTCCCGGATACGGGTGAGTCACTGCTCAACAAGCTCTACCTGCGGCAGGGGAGGCTGGTTGAGCCTTTCAGGGACAACGAGGTTGTTATAGGCGAGGCATTTGCAGAGGCGCACGGGTTTAAACCCGGCGATAAACTGGGAATCATTATCAACGGCAGGAGGAAGACCTTCACAATTGTGGGGATCGCCCTCTCCCCCGAACATATATATCAGATGCCGCCGGGGGCCATGTTCCCTGATTTCAAACGCTACGGCGTAATGTGGATGGGAAGGACGGCGCTTGCAACCGCCTATGACATGAAAGGCGCCTTCAATGATGTTGCACTGACACTGTCGGCCGGAGCGGATATTAATGATGTAATAGACCGGCTTGATGAGGTGCTCAGGCCCTATGGGGGGCTCGGCGCCTACGGCCGCAAGGATCAGCTTTCACACCGCTACCTTTCCGAGGAGTTCAAACAGCTCGAACGCATGGCAGCCATATTCCCCGTCATATTCCTTGGTGTGGCTGCTTTCCTCCTGAATGTGGTTGTAAGCAGGCTTGTCAGCATTCAGAGGGAGGAGATCGCGGTCCTCAAGGCATTCGGTTACAGCAATCTCGACATAGGCATGCACTTTGTCAAGCTGATATTTCTGATCATACTCTTTGGGGTGGCGGTGGGCACAGCCGGCGGATACTGGCTGGGCCGGTACCTGAGCACTGTCTATATGGAGTTTTACCGCTTTCCGTTCCTGAAATATGAGCTGAGGCCCGCGGTTGCCGTTGTTGCAGCGCTTGTGAGCGGAGGCGCTGCAATACTGGGCACCCTGCACTCTGTGCGCAGGGCCGCCCTGCTGCCCCCTGCCCAGGCCATGCGGCCCGAGGCCCCTGCAAGGTACAGGGAGACCCTTGCGGAGCGGCTGGGGCTTAAGCGCATACTGTCGCAGCCTGACCGCATGATCATAAGGCATATCGGGCGCAGGCCCGTCAAGTCGCTACTTACTGTCACGGGTATGGCCTTTGCCGTCGCCATTATGATGGTGGGCAGCTTTCAGGAGGATGCGCTGGACTATATGGTGGATGTCCAGTTCGGGCTGTCACAGCGGGAGGACCTTGCGGTTACCTTTATCAAACCCACCTCAAGAAGGGCATTATATGATCTTCAGGGCCTTGAGGGGGTGCAGCACGGCGAGATATTCAGGACGGTATATGCGCGCCTGCGTTTCCGGAACCGCAGCTACCGCATTGCCATCCAGGGCTTGGAGCCGGGCGGCGACCTCCGCCGCCTGCTTGATGCGGACCTGAGGCCGGTGGAGCTGCCGCCCTCGGGCATTGTACTGACCGACTATCTCGGCGAGATGCTCGGCGTGCGCGAAGGTGACCGGTTGACCATTGAGGTACTGGAGGGCGGCCGGCCTGTGGTGGATGTGCCTGTGGCGGCCCTTGTCAGCCAGTTTATCGGCGTTTCGGCCTACATGGACATTTCCGCCCTTAACCGCATCATGCACGAGGGTAATGCAATCTCCGGCGTCTACCTGTCGGCCGACCCGATTTACCAGCCCCGAATATTTGCAAGACTCAAGGGCATGCCCCGGATTGCTGGCACAGAGGTGAGGGAAAAGGCGATCAGAAATTTCTACGATACCATGGCTGAGACAATGCTTATATTTACTTTCATAAACACTCTCCTTGCAGGTATAATCGCCTTTGGGGTAGTATACAACAGCGCCAGGATAGCGCTTTCAGAGCGCAGCAGGGAACTGGCGAGCCTGCGCGTGCTGGGTTTCACAAAGGGAGAGATAGCATACATACTTCTCGGCGAACTGGGCGTGCTTGCGCTTGCGGCCGTACCAGCGGGTTTTCTCATCGGCCGCGGCATGTGCGCTTATATAGCCGAGAGTCTGAAGACGGACCTGTACAGGGTGCCCCTGATCCTGGAGATGAATACATATGCGTTTGCAGCCACAGTGGTGCTCGTGTCTGCGTGTATCTCGGGCCTTATCGTGCGGTACAAACTGGATCGCCTCGACCTCATCGCGGTCCTGAAGACAAGGGAGTAAATGCAGGTGCTGGTACGAAGACGGATATGGTTGTACCTCACAGCCGCGGCGGTCATAGCCGCGCTTGGTTACGGGTTCATGCCCCGGCCGGTGCCTGTGGAGGCCGTGAGGGTAGAGAGGGGGCATATGAGGGTCACTGTGGATGAAGAGGGCAGGACCCGGGTCAGAGACCGTTTTATCATATCCGCTCCGGTTTCTGGCTTTGCCCGCCGTATCAGCCTTGAAGGAGGTGACCCCGTGAAAAAGGGGGAGGTGGTTGCCGAGGTGGAGCCGCTCCGCTCTCCTATGCTCGATCCGCGCAGCCGGGCTGAAGCCGTGGCGCGCGCGGCAGCGGCGAAGGCGGCGCTGAAGGCGGCAGAGGAGAAGGTCCGGGCTGCGGAGGCGAGGGCAGGACTTGCGAAAAAGGAACTTGAACGTTTAAAACAGTTGTTCAATGACAATCTCGTCACCCGCGAGCAGGTGGACAGGGCTGATGCCGCTGCCCGCGAGGCAGAGGCCATGCTTCGCTCAGCCGTGTTTGCGGCAGATGTGGCCCGGTATAAGATGGAGGCCGCCCATACTGTATTAAAATACTCCGCCGCATCCGGGGAGGAATCCACCGAGACACTCCTGATTAAATCCCCTGTCAGCGGCAGGGTCCTCAGAATCCACCATAAAAGCGAAGGCGTGGTAAGGGCAGGGCAGGCCCTGATTGAGATAGGCGACACCCGCGCCCTTGAAGTAGAAGTCGAGGTGCTTTCGGCGGATGCCGTGAAAATCAGCCCGGGAACACCAGTGATTTTCAAACGATGGGGCGGCAAAGCGCCGCTTAAAGGCAGGGTCCGTGTGGTTGAACCCGCGGGATTCACCCGGGTGTCGGCCCTCGGGGTGGAGGAGCAGCGGACCCTTGTCATATCCGATATCGTTTCCCCTTATGAAAAATGGCGGCGGCTCGGGGATGCTTACCGGGTGGAGGCGGCTTTCATACTCTGGGAAGGCGACGATGTGCTTCAGGTGCCGACAAGCGCCCTGTTCCGCTACAACGAGGGCTGGGCGGTATTTGTACTTTCAGGCGGCAAGGCAAGGCTCAGGGAGATACGGACAGGGCACAGAAACGGACTGAGCGCAGAGGTCATATCAGGGCTTGCCGAAGGGGATATGGTAATCACCCACCCGGGCGGTTCCGTGAAAGACGGCATACGCGTGCGCCTGCGGGGGTAGACTTAAGAAATATTGTTTCGTAATGACTGAAACTTGTAACGTTACGCGTAACATGATATAATTCAAAGCAATGATACGATCTTTCAAACTCTTTCAAACACAAAGGATTGGAAAAGTATTTTTATGACGGAGATAAGAGAGGAATTAATGTTAAGCACGCCCCCCGGCTTGGACGAATCCTCGACCGTTTGGATGCTTCTGTAGAACCTCGTGATATGAACTTGCCGGGCTTTAAACTACACGAGCTTATAAGGAAAGGAAAAAGGCACTTGGGCGGTCTCGGTAAGTGGTAATTGGCGAGTTACATTCAGTTTTGAAGGGAATGATGCAATCTTCGTTGATTATCGTGATTACCATTAGTTAAAAGGAGGGACATAACATGGTTGGAAAAAGAAAGCCTGCTCATCCGGGAGAAATTTTGCGAGAAGAAGTTATCAAGCCCCTGGGGCTTACAGTAACTGAAGCTGCTAAACGACTGGGAGTTACCAGAAAAACTTTGTCTGCCTTACTGAATGGCAAGGCATCATTGAGTCCTGAAATGGCGGTAAGAATAGCAAAGGCAACTAATACCTCTGCTGAGAGTTGGTTGTATATGCAGGCAAAGCTGGACCTCTGGATTGCAGCCAAGAAATCGCCGAAAGTTCAAGAACTTAAAGCAATAGCTGTATAAACCTTACAGTGGCATAAAGATATCGCATGCGGGCAGGAGGGCCTGCCGTAAAAACTTTATCTGCGATACTTTCAGGGAATATCCCGCACGGCATATCAAGTTTCCGTGATTCGTGTCCGTTGCTCGTGACCGTAAAAGACAAACAACAAAAACCGACACGCTTAACCGACACGGAGAACGGCCTTTATCCCATCGCCTTACAGCCGTTGAACCCGCAACCCGCAACTCGTAACCCGGAACTCTCCTTGCCATTTATGCAAGATTAAGGTCTACTTGAGTGCTTCCTTTAACTCCCCGGCAATCTTTTTGTTCATTCCCTTAAGGGATGCTATCTCCTCTATTGATGCCTTCCTGATCGCCTCTATGCTCCCGAAGTGCCTCAGCAGGAGCAGCCGCCTTTTTTTCCCGATCCCCTTTATTTTTTCAAGAGGTGATTCAAGGGTCCTCTTTGTGCGGAGCTTTTTGTGGTAGCTGACGGCAAAGCGGTGCGCCTCGTCACGGATCTTCTGCAGCAGGTGTGTGGATGCCAGGAAAGGCTCAAGGTAGACAGGCCCTGTCCGGCCGGGCAGGTAAATCCTGTCCACATCGGTGCGTATCAGGCCCTCCCTGTCAGGCTCGGCGTCTCTTGCCTTTGCGATCGCCGCAATTTCCACGGCAAGGCCTGAGTCTCTCATAACATTCATTGCAGCCTCCAGTTGACCCCTTCCACCGTCAACCAGTATGAGTTGCGGCAGGCTGTCGCCGTCTTCGAGGAAGCCCTTCAGATACCTGCCCACCACCTCGCCTATCATGGCGAAATCATTTATTCCATCAACGGTCTTTATCCTGAAGAGCCGGTAGCCTTCCTTCCTGAATTTCCCCTTTTCATATACAACGACCGCTCCCACGGCCTCTGATCCCGATATGTTGGATACATCAACGGCACTGATCCTTTCGGGAACCGTCTCCAGGCCGAGCAGCCTCTTTACCTCATGGAGCGTTTCGTCCGGTGCAGTATCCCTGTGTCTCCTGAACGAGTAAAAGGCATTTTCATTGGCCATGTTGAGGACTTTCTCTTCTTCAGCGCTTTTTGCAGGCCCGACCTGTACCGGCCCGCCCCTCTTCCGGCTCAACCATTGCCTCTGTGTGCTCAGGCGTGCCTTGACGGGAATGATTATCTTCGGCGGAATGAGCATTTCCTTCAGGTAGAACTGTTCCATAAAACCCGCCACTATCTCCTTATCCGGCATATCCCCGAGCTTTCTGAGGAAGAAGTCTTTCTGGCCTATCACCGCGCCGTTTCTTATGAAAAGTATGAATACAGAGGCCTCCTTTTCTTCCCTGTAAAGACCGATCACATCCATATCCCCGAGTTCCGGTGCCGTTACACGCTGTGATTCCCATGCCTTTTCAATGGCGATCAGGCTGTCCCTGACTGCGGCGGCCTCTTCAAACCGCTGTTCATCCGACAGTTGCTGCATGCGGCTCCGCAGGCTCGA
>JAADFS010000216.1 GCA_013152795.1 Deferribacteres bacterium | reverse complement strand
GCCGTTGTTTCATGGTGAGATTAACGTCTCCACTATGACGGGCTTTATATTATATTGTTCTTGCCGGTCTTCTTGCAATCGCCTTATCCTTCAGCGGCATAACATACCGCCGGGGAAGGCTTTAATAAAGCGATGGGATTTCAAACAGAATAGGGTGCAGGGTGCAGTTGTCAGGGTGCAGAATGAAACAAGTCCCCCCTCCCCTATCGGGGAGGGGGCTGTGACCACTGGAGGAATCGCAGATAAAGCTTTTCCGGCAGGCACTCCTGCCTGTAGGCAGTATTTTTATGCCACTGTAAGGTTCACTTCACTGCCTTGTTATAAACGATAAACTTCTTTTCTATGTCCCACTTTAATTATATGAACTGCTAAATCATTATCCAGAATGGAGTAAACTATTCTGTAATCCCCTTGTCGAAATCTATACTGTTCTCTATGTGATAACTTCTGTGACCCTTGCGGCCTCGGGTTTGAAGACAACGCCCTTATTTTTTTTAATATTTTTTGTAATTCTTTTTTGGGTATTTCATTAAGTTCTTTTAAAGCGGACTTTTTTACGAATATCTCATATTTTGCCATTCTTTTTCAGTTCCTTCAGAACATCCTCAAATGCTATTAGTGGTTCATCCTTACGATGCTCAAAGGCTGCAAGATCAATTGAATCTTCCGCCAAAGAATATTTAATTGCATCATTCACTATCTCAGATATGGAAAGGTCTGTCTCTGCCGATTTAATACGTAAAGCTTTGTGAAGCTCGGGATCAAGATAAATTGTTGCGCGTTTTGTTTTGGTTTTCATGTCTCACCCTCCTTCAGTCATCATAACGTTAAAACGTTTTAATGTCAAGTATGGGTGTATCATTTATCGTTTATAACGCGGCAGTTGAGCGGTTGTCATGGAGCGAAGCGGAGTTTGTGATGATAGCCGAAAATGGGGGATTTGGGAACAGGATTTCATTCCAAACCCCGAACTCTGAACTTTGAACTTTGAACTCAATCCCCCGCAGCCTGCCTTGCCGGTTTATGCAACATTACGCTATACTTACACAGGGCTCAGAACTTTCTTCATGCCCTTGCCGGGCGTACACAATGCGCTCCACATGACCACTGTCCCGCTGGCGCTCCATGGCAGCGGGTGAGGGTGGTCGTTCCGGCGGTAAGGATTTGGAAAAGGAGCGTTCAGGAATGAAGATACTGGCTATTAACGGCAGCCCTCGCAAGAAAGGCACTGTGGCTACACTTCTGAAAGCGGTTGTCGAAGGCGTCAGAGAAAGACACGAGGCGGAATGGATCAATGTGTATGATCTTAAAATGCAACCTTGCGTAGCGTGTATGAAGTGCAGGGCAGAGGGAGAATGTGTTTTGCCGGAAGACGATGCTCACATCATTGGGCGGAAGATCAAGAACGCCGGCGGCCTTATTGTAGGCACACCTACCCACTGGGGGAACATGAGTGCCCAACTGAAGCTCTTATTCGATCGAAACGTGCCCGTATTCATGGGTGAAAAACCCAATGGCTTCCCAATTCCCCGGCACAAAGGAAAGCCGGCGGCCATTGTCACTGCGTGTACTACTCCCTGGCCATTCAATTTTATTGCTCCGGAGAGCAGGGGGGCTGTTAGAGCCGTCCGCGAGGTATTGCATTATGGCGGCTACAAGATTATCGGCAAGGTGGTCAAACCCGGTACCAGGAAAAATCCTGAAATCCCTCAAAGGTTACTGGACAGAGCCAAAGGCATCGGCCTCAGGTTCTGATCGGAGTCCCACCGAACTCTGAACTCTAAACGCGGAACTCTCCTGCCTGCTCAAGCAATATTTAACGCAAACAGCCGTAAAGAGACCGGCCGGCAAATTTAAAAAGGTTCAGGCGGAATTTAACCGCCTGAACCGTTCTTCTTAAAGAGGCATCTTCTTTTTCGGCACATCGCCGTACATCACGAAATGCGTCAGCCCGTTGGCTGTCTTTGCACACTTCATGTGATAGGAGATCGGTGCCTTTGCATCCGCTTTTTTCTCAGACTTTCTCGCCTTCTTCAATACCGTTCACCTCCTTTCTTCTGAAGATTCAGGATATTCTGTGCGCCTCTTTATGATAGCCACCGACAAATACGCGGACTCGGGAGGGGGCGCGCCGTTGAGCATATCATAGACCGCCTCGCCGTCAAGGCCTATGCGCCTCACAAGAAACGCCTCCTCCGGCTTTAGCCTCTTTACTGTTTCAATAAGCACGGGCAGCCTGTTGTTGACCTTCATGAACACCGTCGTGGGATGCCTCTGTATCAGGTCAGCGGCCGCCGCCGGGTCACTGGGCATTTCATAAACCCCGAAGTTGCCCTTTTTTATACTCAGCGGGACCCCGAGCATTGATGCCGCGGCATTGATGGAGCTTATGCCCGGGACGTGCCTCACCTGCACCCCCACGGCACGCAATCTCTCCGTCAGGTAATTCGATGTGCTGTAGATGGTCGGGTCTCCCTGGGTGACATAGGCCACGGCCTTGCCCTCCTCAACCATGCCCTTTATCTCTTCAGCAAGACGCGTATACTTTCTCGCCAGTTCCTCCCTGTTGTTGGTCATGGGGATATAGCACATGCGTATCTTTGATGCATCAATGTAATGCAGGATCACCTCCCTTGCCACGCTCCTGCCCTGCTCGTTCGACTGGGGGACCACTACAATGTCCGACTCCTCGAGTATCCTCTTCGCCTTGACCGTGATGAGCTCGTGGTCCCCGGGGCCCAGACCGAGGGAGTAGACCGTTTTATTCATGGCCGGCCCCCCGGAATATCCTGTTGAGCCGTACCGCTGCGTCAAATGCATTGATCCCCGGCCTTGCAAACTCAAGCTCGTCAACCTTTATAAACTCCGCCTTCAGTGATTTATAGAAAGGCCTTTCCCCCGGCGGGACCGGATTTTTATTCATGGGGCCCACCTGGTATATGTAGAAATCCGGTCTCAACTGCAGGACCTTTTCAGTGGATATCACCGCATGCTTCCTGTCGATCTTCACGAGATTCCTGCCGCCTGCCGCACTTACAATCGACGTCACTATGCTCTTCTCCCCGGCCACCCTGAGGGGCTCTGCCATCACTTCGTAGATTACGGACGGCTCTGTCGTAAGGGGCCTGATGTCTTCAAGCCTTTTCTTCAGCCTGAGTATCAGTTTTTCGGCCCTGTCCCTCCTTTCAAGCATGTCGCCGATTTTCCTGATCTTCACGAGGATTTCATCGAGCGTTACGGGGTTGTAATAAAAGATATCAGCCTTTACCCTCTGCTTCATCTCCTTGGGGAAAGCCCTTTGCGAGCCTGCTATTATGAGATCAGGGTCAAGCGCGTTCAGCAGCTCGATGTTCGGCCTCAGATGCGAGCCGACCCTTACTGCATTTTTGACGGCATGGTCGCTGCGCGTTGTTCCCACGATCATGTCCAGCGCCCCTATCTCAATAAGTATGGGACTTACAGCAGGGTAAAGCACCACTATTCTCTTGTATGCCCACGCACCGGAAGCGGGAAACGCCGTAAGGCAGATTATAATGCCGGCAAGCATTATCTTGATAAGCAGCCCGGATTTCCCCCTCTCCGTCATGTTTCTTCCGTGCTCCGGTTTTTGTGTCATTTCACATTTCCTCCGTATAAACAAACATCCTGTTATCCTGCTCCACGAAGCCCACCCTGACCCCGA
>JAADFS010000215.1 GCA_013152795.1 Deferribacteres bacterium | reverse complement strand
TTTAATAATCTTAATATCTTAATAAACCCTGCAGTGGCATAAAACACCGCCTGCGGGCAAGGGAGGCTGCCGGAAAAGCTTTATCTGCGATTCCTTCAGTGCTAACAGCTCAGCCCCCTCCCAACGGGAGGGGGGACTTGTTTTTTTCTGCACCCTAAACTTAGAACTCTGAACTTTGAACTCTGTCCCCCGCAACTCTCCCGCCTGTCTATACAACATTATGGTAAAGCCTCCCTGATATGCAGGAGCTTGTCCCTGATAGCGTTGAGTCTCCCTGCGGTCTCTGAAAGCTCCTGTTTCCGCTCCTGGACCTCGCTTTCCCCCTTTGACTTCTGATTCAGCCCTTTTTCTATGGCTGAAGCAATGCCCTCGATGGTCGCCTCGATCTTCTGCAGCATGTCCCATCTGAAGGCATACTTGCTCTTGCCGAGCCTTTCGGTAAAATCAAAACGCGACCTGCCTCCCTGCTTGTCGATCATTTCGAGTAAGAACTTCTTCGCGTTTTTCAGGATGATCTTGTTAGTGATAAAACCCGGCAGCGCAAAGGTGAATGATGTCGTAAGGAGCTCGAGCGACACGGGCTCGTCCTTGAATTTATAGTAAAAGCCTGATTTAACAGTCCATAACTCCTCTGACTTAAACACGTCAAACGGTATGGAAAACAGCTCGGACGAAAACTTCAGGAGTTCATCGACCGTCCCGTTTATCTTTTCAATAAACCTGCTGCAGATCGCCTCAAAGGCGGCGGCGAGCTTTCCGTCCTCCTTGGCCCTCCAGTTGTTGTATGCATTCTTCACCTCGTTTACCACGTATTCTTCGAGCACATTATTAAGGTGCCTGCCTGAGAGGCCCTTGCTTTTTTCGTAGAGGGCCTCAAGGCCCGGGAGTAAATTTACGCTGATCTCTTTCTTGAACTTTTCAAGATCTTCATCAAGCACATCCTTCACAAGCCTGTTCAGTTCACCGTCAAGGAGTATGTCGAAGTCCTGTTTTTCAGACAGGACCGCCTGTTTCTTGTTCTCAAAGGCCTCTATCTTGACCTTGAGCTCTTCCAGGGGTGTGGCCAGTGATTTCATCTCCAGCTCGAGCTCCAGTATTGCCTGGGACAGTATCCTCAACAGGGTGTTCGACACCGAGCGGATCAGGACCCTGCCTTTTTCCTCCATGAGAAAGGTATTGAGAGTCTTCTCGAATTCGGGAAGAAACGATTTCTCAAGCAGCTCGTCCGAGCCTGACAATTTCCCCTCGAGCGCAAGCCTTGCCGACAGGGGGAGTATCCTCACGTCGAAACCCACGGTGTCCTTTATCACCCTGGCGGAGAAGGCGATGGATTCTTCAAGGTCTTTCGGGCCGACATAATCCGCCTTGTTCTGGAGGAAAAATATCCTGTCGGAGTATTCCCTTACGTCCCTGAGAAAATCAAGCTCGGCCTGGCTTACAGGCTGGTCGACCGACAGGATAAACAGGGCGGCGTCGGATTTCGGTATATACTGGTATGCAATATCCGTATTGTGCTGGTAGACAGAGCCGACACCCGGCGTGTCTATGATCTGCACCCCGTCTTTAAGATAAGGCGACGGGTATGTGATGACCACCTCGCGCACATCCTTTTCGTTTCTCGGGTTTCCCCTCTCCGTAACATACTGGGCGAGATTCTCAGGCTTGATTTCCTTTACGGCGCCATTCGTCAGGAATACCTTTATTCTCAGCACCTCGCCGTATTTGAGGATTGTTGCGATGGAGGTCAGGGGCACAACCGCGGTCGGCAGTATCTCGGCGCCGAGGAGCGCATTGATCAGGCTGGTCTTGCCCCTCTTAAACTGTCCCAGCACCACAAGGTTAAAGACATTATTCTGAACCTTTTCCCGGAGTTCTTCACACGGGCATCCGGGGATATTCTCGATTGCAAGCATGTCGTCTATGCATTCCAGGAGTTGTTCTTTCAGGTGCGAGTATTTATCAAGCATGCCTTCCTCCTCATATAAAGAAAAAACCCCTACCAACCTCAAGTACCTGATAGTCAGTAGGAGTTATCAGTTCCTTATAAATGCGGAACAATTAGGCGAACCCCATCGCCTTTATTTTTAAGAATAACAAAATCAACCGGCTATATCAAATCATTTGAATCTTTGTAATGACATTATAAAAATTTTTTGTGGCATGCACGCGGAGGGGGAACAGGTCTTTATTCTGCCCCCGCAACCCGCAACTCTCCCGCCCGTTTATGCAACATTAAGTTTAAGGGTTTCATAAGCTGATAACAGTGCCGTTGATCGCCCTGATATTTTTCGCCATGGAAAAAGTCTTGCCTATCCTGCAGATTAGAAACCCCTTGATAAGCGAACCTCCTCCATAATATTCTTCCAGCGCCCTGAATCCATTCAGGTCAGCGGTTGTTGGTGAGCCGGTCAGTTTTGCTTCAAATGCTATAAACCGTCCGCCTTTTTCGATAATGAAATCCGTTTCACGACCGTTGCTGGTTCTCCAGTAATAGAGAGGCGGGGTGCTGATACCGTGCCGCAGGAGGCAGCGGAGTATCTGATTGAATGCGTAAGTTTCCCACAGCGCGCCTGCCAGTGGTGATTTGAATATCTCCTGCCACGAGTACAGTCCCGTCAGGTGAGCAGCAAGCCCTGTGTCAAGAAAGTAGAGTTTCGGAGACTTGACGAGCCGCTTGCCGATGTTGCGGTAGTAGGGTTCAAGCAGGTAAATAATATGAGATGCCTGGAGCACGGAGAGCCAGGACTTGACGGTATTGGGCGCCACGCCTACATCTCTCGCAAGGTCGGACAGTGACAGTGTCTGGGCGGTCCGGGCCGCGGATGCACGCAGGAACCTGTTGAAGTCCCTCAGGTTTCCCACATTGATAATGTTCCTCACATCTCTCTCGAGATAGGTGGCAATATAAGACGGATACCAGTGTCTGACATTGATATTTCTTACGGAATACAGCGCCGGAAAGCCGCCCGTGCTTATATACTTCTCGATGGACGGCATAACGCCTGATTTTTTAAGTTCATCCGCGGACAGGGTCTGCAGGCTGACGATACCGCAACGACCGGCAAGGCTTTCGGTGAGATTCTGCATGAGGCTGAAGTTCTGCGACCCTGTTATGAAAAACTGTCCGTGTTTCCTTACCTTATCAACGATAATCTTGATATGCCTGAAGAGGCGCGGTACATACTGTGCCTCATCGATAATGACCGGACGCGGGAGAGAGCCGAGAAAGTCCGAGGGGGCGTTTTCAGCTTCTGCCGCCCTGTCGGGGTCATCCAGTGTTACATATGTATAATCAGGATATATATGAGTGAGAATGCTGGTTTTTCCGGCCTGCCTTGCGCCTGTGACAAATACGACAGGGAATTGCCTGCCCAGTTGTCTGATAAGCCTTTCCGCATTTCTTGTTATCCACATGCGGATATTATGCAATTAAATTGCAAAATTGTCCACCACATTGCCGCGAAGAACGCCAAGTACCGCGAGGGGAAAGACAAAGGCAATATCAAGGCCTTCTAACATCCGTGTCCGTTTCTTTTCGTCTTTCACGGTCACGAATCCCGGTCACGATTCACGTTCTTCTCCCCTCGCAATCCCTTATTCATGAGGTCACAGAAAAGAACGTTCTACGTGTCCGTTTCCCGTGTCCGTTTCTTTTCGTCTTTCACGGTCACGAATCCCGGCCACGATTCAC
>JAADFS010000214.1 GCA_013152795.1 Deferribacteres bacterium | reverse complement strand
ACTTATCTTACAAAAGATAATTTTCTGAGGAAAGGCGGGAAGAAACATGTCTACCATGACTATTAGAGGCATTGATGAAGAAATGGCGAAAATATTGAAAGAAACAGCCCGTAAGGAAGGCATAAGCGTAAATGCAACATTATTAAAGATATTACGAGAGTCGTTAGGTATCGAGAAAAAGAAAAGAATAGTAATCCACCATGATCTCGACCATTTAGCCGGAACGTGGAGTGAAAGAGAGCATAAGGAATTTCAGAAAAGGATCGCTCATTTTGAGAAAGTAGATGAAGAGATGTGGAGGTGAATCAAAAACCAAGAAAGGATCGGGTTTCATGAGGAGCGTTGTTGCACATACTTTGCCTTACAGCGGCATAAGAATATCGCCTGCGGGCTTTGACTTTTTCCACAAAGGATTTTACATCAATGATCTTAATCCCGTGGAACTGTTTGAGATTTCTCAGGTGGGGGTCTCGGGAGACGATATAGTCGGCTTTAGCCTCCATGGCGCAGGCTAAAAACATATCGTCGAACGGATCGTCCTTGATTTTAACGAGTCTGTATTTTCCCTTAGTTATTAAAGACTTCTCTATAATCATACCAATGAATTCATCGATATAATCCTTTGAAGGCTTGAACTGTTTCAGGATTCGGGGATAATGGAGTACTCTGTAAAGCTCAGCCATAATATCCTTTGAAGTAACCAGAATGAAATCCGAGGGGTGGTGGGGAATACTTGGGCAGGCGGATAAGAGATAAAGCTGCTCTAAAGGGAAACAGGGGGGTATCAGGCATAGGGAGAGCTTGAGAAAACCCCGTACAGGGCAAATGGCAAGGTCGATACATCCCAATCAGATTACACAGTGGAAGAAACAATTGCTGGAAAGGGCTGAAGAAGTATTTGGGAATGATAAAAAGCCTGAAGAAGGGACAAGTGTAAAAGATCTGCATGCCAAGATCAGTCAGCTGTCGATGGAGAATGATTTTTTATCAAGCGCGCTCGGGCGCATAGGCGAGCCGGGGGCAAAGAGATGATAGACCGTGAACATGAGTTGCCGTTGACGCGGCAAAGGGAGATACTTGAGCTTTCCCGGTCGAGCCTGTACTACAAGGCAGTGCCTGTGAATCCCCGGGGCCTTGAGATCATGAAGGTAATGGAGAAGATTCATCTGAAATATCCGTTCATGGGAAGCAGGAGTATCCGTGATGAACTTCGGGATCGTGGGTACAATATCGGCAGAGATCACGTAAGGACGCTTATGAGAAAAATGGGTATAGAGGCAATATACAAGAGACCAAGGCTTTCCAAGCCGCATCCTGGACACAAAATATATCCATATTTACTCAGAGGACTGGAGATCAGCAGTGCCAACCATATCTGGGCGGCTGATATTACATACCTGCCGATGGCAAGGGGGGTTGTGTTATCTTGTGGCGATCACGGACTGGGCAAGCCGGAGGGTTTTATCTTGGCGGCTGTCCAACACACTGGATGTGTCTTTCTGTATCGAGGCGTTGGAGGAAGCTGTTATGAAATATGGAGTGCCGGAAATATTCAACAGCGATCAGGGGAGACAGTTCACCTCAGAGGCCTTTACCGGGATTCTCAATGTACATGGGATAAGAATCAGCATGGATGGCCGGGGCCGCTGGATGGACAACATCATGATCGAGCGGTTATGGAAAAACGTGAAGTACGAAGATGTGTATTTGAAGGCATATGATTGCATTCCTGCTGTCAGAGAAGGGCTTAAAACGTATTTTGAATTTTACAACAGCAGAAGGCGGCACCAAAGCCTTGACCGGAGGACTCCGGATAGTGTTTACTGGAGTACACTGCCTCAGAAGGAGGCGGCAATATGAGCAGGCAGCTTATCACTTATAAACCGGAATTTGGTGTCCAGAAAAAACCGGACCAGCTCTCCTGTCGTTTATGCAACATTAAGGCTGTCTCTACAAATCCAACAAACACCATGAAATCACTCTTCATAAAAAAACCATGAATAAGATATTCTCAGAAATTCTTAGTGTCTCTAATTCCGGGGCAATGCAAAAATCTCTCTCATAACTGCTGTCTCACTTTTGGGGGCATATCAGGATTTAGGATAGATAGGATATGTAACTAATTACATATTTTTGTGTAACAAATTCTATATATGCCCTCTTGATAAACGCTAACCCCCTATAAAACAAAGAAATCCCATTCTGGCATTGCAATTGCTTTCTCTGAAAAACGAAGGGAGCACGCATGAAAAAATACTTGCTCGTAACAGTCACCTGCCTTGCCATGATCTTCATTCCCGCTGCGATATCATATTCTGATACAGATACAGAAGCAGGGCATATTCTGATGGTAAAAGGCAGGGTGTATCTGATAAGGGATGCTCAGAGAAACAAGGCCCTGCCCCGCATGAAACTCCTGGCCCGGGATGCCGTAGAGACGGAGAGGAAGTCAAGGACAAAGCTCTTTTTCATGGATGACAGCATTCTTAATCTCGGCGAACTGAGCAGGGTGGAGGTTCAGGAGTATCTGTACAGCCCCGAAAAAAAGCGCTCAAGGTCGATCTACAGACTGATCGACGGTTCACTGAGGATAGTGGTTGGAAACTCAGATCTTGAGATTCATACACCGACGGCCGTGGCCGCCGCAAGGGGGACGAAATTTATTGTATGGGTTGAAGGCAGCGGCGAGGGGATGTTTACGGGGATAATAACCCTGGAATCCGCTGTGCAGGTCAGAAATATCGTGGAAGGCATAGAAGGAGAAGTTACCGTCAGACAGGGCCAGATGAGCAGGGTTTACATAAACCGCCCTCCCGAAGCCGTCCAGCCGGTGGATATTGAAATAATGAAACAATTCAGCGATCAAACCTCTGTTCTTGGAAGCGAACTGAATGCTGCAGGCAGAATCTCCGGCGAATTGCCGGTACAGGCTGCAGAGGATTTATACATGTTTCAGCCGCCTGTGACACAGGAGCCGATTACAAATACACCTGTGAGTGTGGACGTGATTTATCCTGAATGAGCCTGGAAGATTGATAATATGCGGTATTTGCGATACATAAGCATCCTTGCATTATCACTGACTCTCGTCTCCTGCGGTGGAGGCGGAGGCAGTACTTCCGGCGCGGGCTCCACAACAGTGTGGATCAATCTCGGGCAGGCATCAATCATCTCCGGCGTTGTGTCCTCCGGTACTATCCCTTCATCTGTGAGTTCCGTGAGGTTTTACATATCGGGCTCCGGCATGGCCCCCGTGGAACGCACCATAACAATCGCCGGAGGCGGCACAATTGCAGAGCGGTTTGAGATTCCAAACGGTGAAAACAGGCATTTTCAGGTCTTCTCCTATAACAGCAGCGGAGACATGATCTATTACGGCGATGCCTATGCAGACATGAACGGCGTACCGACCTCCGTCACAATAACAATGGTTGCAAACAAGATTCCCCCGACATTCGGCGGCGCCACAAATGCGACGGCAGCCTCAAGCACGGAGATAGATATCTCTTGGACGGCGGCAACCGACGATATAACCCAGTCATCGGACATGGTATATCTGATATACATATCAACAACATCCGGCGGCCAGAACCTCCTGACTGACCCTGATTTACAACAGCAGGGGCCACATCCTACAGGGTAACCGGACTCTTTGCCTCAACAACCTACTACTTTGTTGTAAGGGCAAAGGATGAGGCGGGCAATGTCGACAACAACACTGTCGAAGTCTCGGCAACCACACAGACTTCACCGGATACAACACCCCCGACATTCGGCGGCGCCACAAATGCGACGGCAGCCTCAAGTACGGAGATAGACATCTCTTGGACGGCGGCAACTGATGATACAACACAGCAATCCAATATAGTTTATCTCATATACATGTCAACAACATCCGGCGGTCAGGACTTCCAGGCGCAGCCTGATTTTACCACAACAGCAGGGGCCACATCCTACAGGGTAACCGGACTCTTTGCCTCAACAACCTACTACTTTGTTGTAAGGGCAAAGGATGAGGCGGGCA
>JAADFS010000213.1 GCA_013152795.1 Deferribacteres bacterium | reverse complement strand
TCGACTGCCGACAGGTCATCCACGAAGAAGACCGCATGGGGATTACCTATGTTCATGCCCACCGGATCCTGCAGAGGACCTGCCCCTATGCCCAGGTGCAGTGTATCCGTCTCATGGGACAGAGGTATATCCCGCCACCCGCTCCGCACTCTGCCCATTTCGACAGTTACAAGTTTTTCACCGGCCCGGCGGCAGGAGAGAATGCCGCCCAGGGTCTCGATTTTGACCTCGTCGCATTCGGACTCTTCTAACAAGAGCCAGCCCACGCAGCGGCTGGCATTTCCGCAGGCCTCTGCTTCCCTGCCATCGGGGTTGAATATGCGGACAAAAGCCTGCACTTCCGGGCGCGGACTTTCAACGACAATAAGTTCGTCGCCGCCGATTCCTTCCCTCCGGTCGCAGATCCGGGAAATCTCTTCGACGCCCGGGCGGTAGGGCTTATTGCGGGCGTCCACAATGATAAAGTCGTTGCGGAGTCCATGCATTTTGACAAACTGTCTGCCCTGTCTGATCAGGGCATCTTCGGACTTTGACGACCATGGATGTTTCATTTCTTAAAATCCTTTCGTGAATTCACGGTAGCGTTCTAACGATCGTGGAGATGACAGGCGCAAAAATGCTCTCCTCCCAGATCGATTAAAGGAGGCTCCTCTTCCTCACATCTTTTAAATACCTGAGGACAGCGGGTGCGAAAACGGCAGCCGGAAGGAGGATTAATGGGACTGGGTATTTCTCCTTCCAGGAAGATGGTTTCCTTTTTCTTTCCCGGGAACACCTGAGGAACAGCGGAAATAAGGGCTCTGGTATAAGGATGTGCCCTTTGATCGAATACCTCGCCGGTTGGGCCCGTTTCCACTACTTTGCCGAGATACATAACCGCCATATCGTCGGACATGTACCGCACCTGGTTCATGTTATGTGATATCCAGAGATAGGTGATGTCCATTTTTTCCTGCAGATCCTGCATCAAATTCAAAATGGTGGCCGCAGTGGAGATATCGAGACCGGAGGTTGGCTCATCGGCAACAATAAAATCAGGATTCAGGGCAATTGCCCTGGCGACGCCGATACGCCGTGCCTGTCCTCCGCTGAGTTCGTGAGGAAACTTTACAGATGCCTCGGGATCGAGGTTAACAGCCCGGAGCAGGTCGGCAACATCCTGAGCAATTTCCTGTTGGCTTTTCTGCTGGCCATGGTGCATCATGAGCGGCTCGGCGATAATCTGTCCCGAACTCATGCGGGGATTCAGGCAGCCGAACTGGTCCTGAAAGATCAGCTGGGCCTTTTGACGAAATTTTCTCAATTCCGTTTGATTCATTTTTACAACGTCGCTGCCCTGGAAAAGAATCTCACCTTCCAGGGGTTCCACCAGTCGAAAGATGGTGTTCCCCAACGTGGATTTACCGCTGCCGCTCTCTCCCACAAGGCCGAAAGTACGTCCCTTTTTGATGTTGAGGTTGATGCCATCCACAGCATGAATTATCTTTAGTCCCTGTCCGAATATTTTTGATAAAATGCCCTTGCCCTGAAAAAAGTAGGCCTTTAAATTCTTGATTTGTATCAGATCCACTGCCATTTTTGTCTTCCTCTTTTTTGATCTAATAAACAGGCCGACCAATGCCCTTTGGACACTTCGATCAGAGGCGGTGTCTGCTTCTGGCGGCACATCTCTTTCGCAAAATGACAGCGCGGATGAAAAGAGCAGCCGGGAGGTAAGCGGTCCAACGGCGGCACGAAGCCGGATATGGAAAGCAGCCGGTTGCGCCTGGTTCGACGGCCCGGCAGCGATTTCAGCAGGGCAGCGGAATAGGGATGCCTCGGCGACCCGAAGACATCATCTGTCCGGCCCATTTCGAATACCCTTCCGGCATACATTATCATGATGTGGTCCGCCACTTCCGAAAGCACACCCAGATTATGACTGATGTACAAAACAGAGGTTCCGTACTGAGAGGCAAGATCAGTGATCAGCCTGTTAATCTGGGCTTCGATTGTAACATCCAGGGATGTGGTTGCCTCGTCGGCAAGGAGCAAAGAGGTACCGGATGACAGGGCCATGCCGATCATCACCCGTTGTTTCATGCCGCCGGAGAATTCAAAGGGATAATTGGAGATACGCGCCTCCGGGTCTGCAATGCCGGTAACTTTTAGACGTTCAATGGCTTCCTGTTTAAAATCACGCCTTCTTTTTCGAGTCCCGGAAAGCTTATGTTTGTTCTGAATACGGAGGATATCCATCATCTGGGTCTCGATCCTGAACACAGGGTTAAGGGCATTCTGGGGATTTTGAAAGATCATGGTGACCTTCCGGCCCCGGATATTACGATCCATCTGCTCTTCGGAGAGTTTCAGAAGATCGGTTCCTTCGAAGATGATTTCACCGCGTTTAATTTCTGCGACTCTGGGCAGCAGCCTGATAATCGCCAGACCCAGGGTGGATTTTCCGCACCCGCTTTCTCCGGCAACCCCCAGTACTTCTCCCCTGTTCAGGCTGAAACTGACTTTATCCAGAGCCCGTATTTTACGGCTGCCCAGGTTGTAATTCAGGGTCAGGTTACTGACTTCAAGTAATGGCTCAGACATTATCTTTCCCACTCCTTTGGATCCAGAGCAATTCTTAACCCCTCACTGAAAAGGGAAAAGGCAATCATTGCCACGGCAATGGCCAGCGCCGGCCAGAGCAGCATCCACACTGATGTCTGGATATATTTGTAGCCATTTCGAAGCATGGTACCCCATGAGGCAGTAGGAGGCCTGACGCCCAGTCCAAGAAACGACAGGCCGGATACCCAGATGATCATGGTAGCCATGTCCATGCCCAGACAAACAATGACCGGGGCAAGGATGTTGGGAGTGATATGCCTCAGTATAATAGTAAGAGGTTTTAATCCCATGGCCTCGGCCGCCTTGACATAATCGGCCTCTTTTACGGAAAGAGTCTGCGCCCGGGCCACCCGCCCGTAAAAAGGAAAGGCGGTGAAGGCCAGAGCCAAAACCACGTTGAACAGCGAAGGCCCCATCACAGCCACAATGGCCAGAGCCAGAATGATCTGGGGAAATGAACGAACGATATCAAAGAGCCAGATAATAAAATAATCGATCTTTTTACCCTCGTTATATCCTCCCATCACTCCAAGGAATACACCTACAATGGAGGAAAGGCTCACTGCACCGAAGGCAACAATTACGGCTATGCGGCTGCCGTAAATGATACGTGAGAGGATGTCCCGTCCCAGGTAATCCGTTCCCAGAAGATGTTTAATACTCGGGCCTGCGAACCTGTTAACGATGTCCTGGGCGTTGGGACCGTAAGGAGATATCCATTGGGCACCGATGGCGCTTAAAATCATTAATAAGACAAAAATGCCGCCCCACAAAGCACCTTTGACCTTAATAACGGAGCGGAAAATCACGCGCAGTTTGTCGGGCCATTTACGTTTAAGGCTTAACAGAGCAGGTCCTTCCCCGGTTTCGGATTTATTTTTGATTTGTGTTTTCATAAAATGCTTCCCTCTATCAATCGTACTGGATCCGCGGATCCACGAAGGCATAGGATATGTCGGCAATAAGATTAGCAAGGACAAATAAGATAGTCGCTACCAGGATGCCCCCCTGGAGCACGGGAAAATCTCTGGCAAAAACGGCATCTACGATCAATTTGCCTAAGCCGGGCCGGCTGAAAATAATTTCCACAAACACGGCTCCGCCCAGGAGTTTTCCCACCCC
>JAADFS010000212.1 GCA_013152795.1 Deferribacteres bacterium | reverse complement strand
GTACAGCTTGATGCGGGTGAGACAGTCTGGTTTGAGCAGTTGTCGTTTGAAATACTGAAGGGGCCGGAGAGCGGATTGCTGCCTGCGATAGTGTAGACAGAGAGGTCAGCGTTGCCGTCGTTTTTCACTGTGACGGTCTTGGAGGATGAATTGCCTTCTGTGACATCTCCAAATGTTATGCTGGTGGCAGGTGATCCGGAGACTGTTACGGTTATGTCGGGAACAGGCGCTGCTGATGACGACTCTATGGTCTTTGCGTATTCATTGGAATAGTCGCTCTCATTTCCTGATGTGTCATAAGCCGTAACGGCAAAATAGTATGTTTGCCCGTTTGTCAGGCCTGTAACCTGATACTGCGTCTGGTTGGGATCATTCACATCAATGACCTGTGAATAATTGCCTGATGCAGTGCCGTAATATACTTTAAATCCCGCCAGATCCGTCAGAGGTGTTCCGTCTGCATTTGTTGTCGGGGGGGTCCACGTAAGTGTCACATCACCTGCATAGAGTGTGGCGGCGGATAAAAGGATTGATATAATGAGTGCCGATTTAATGCATAACTCCTTATATATTAATTTTTTAAACATATTTCCCTCCCTTCCAAGTTAAGGCCTTCCACTTTTTTAATCACGGTAACTTCCGGACGTGAGGTGTTCTTCCGGCACTCCGGATGATAACCGTGATTTTGCGCACAGTGGATAATGGGTATTAACCTTCCTGGAAATAAAAAATTATGCAACATTATATTCATCATAAGTGAATGGGAAAGTGTAATCTGTGATTGAAATCACGTCATAAGCATAGATGTTTTCTCCTGTGCTTTGTCGGATTTGCTTACATTTTAATGTCGAAATTCCTTAAATAAGGATGCATTGTTTTAACTTCGTGACTTTTAAAGATAATCCGTGCATGTTTTTTTCTCGCTGCATTGTGATGTCGGTGTATCTTACATTTCAATAGGGATTCCAGCTTGAATTTCCTCTTAAAAAACAAGAAGTTATTGCCTTGGCAAGAAAATTGCTTTTCTTTGAGGTATAATCCCTGTTGGCAGGGAAATAATCTCCATGTTTTCTGTGCTCTCGGAAAATACGGAGATATAAATTCAGGAGGTGCAGGCATGAAAAAGTTGGTGATTATCTTAAGCGTAGTGGCGATGGTATTCGGCACTGTGGCCATTGCAGGCGCAACATCAGTCTATTTTGATATCGGAAAAAGGAATGGGATTGATTCACCGGGTGTGTCTTTAAACTATGACATATATGATACACTGTCCGAAGTTGCATTTTCACTGGAAGAAGGACAATCCACGTGGTTTAACTATGCCCTTATTAACGATGTCTCTGGTAAGAGCGGTACTTATGATATTACCGCTTACCTTGATTTCGATCTGCCGGGTGATATCCTGGGTGCTAACCCTGTCCCTAACCCTGGAGAATTAAGACTGACAAACAATCCAACACAATGTAGGAACGGCTGTCTCAAAAGCAAAACAGTCAGCATTGATTTCAGTCCTGTAGATGTGCCGTTTGGCAAGGACGGATTGTTTACTATTCTGCTGAGTAACGTGGATGTTACCTGGAAGGGGAAGGGGTGTTGTAAGAACGGCTGGCAACCCCAGACTATCACAGCAACCATCACCCTTAAAAAGGCACCGACTCCACCGGCCCCCGTGCCTGAGCCGTCCACGCTTTTGCTGTTGGGTAGCGGTATTCTGGGAACTGCTGTTTTCTTAAGAAAGAGAAGAAATTGAAAGAAAATCCATTATCGAGAGGCTGCTGCTGTAATTTGTGAAAATGCAAAGAGGTTTCGCTTATTTCCTCGCAATGACAGTAGTAAAAGCAAAGAAGCGGCCGTCATTGCGAGGAAGCCGAGCGATCTTCTTCACTTCGGGAAGCTGAAAAATGCGCAGGTGATTGAAGGGAGTCGAGTGTCGGATTTCTTTACTCTTGTAAAAATTTTTACAGGTGGACACTTCTCTCAAGTGCATATAAATTCCTCTTAAAATTCAGGCAGTTATATCATTATACATAATGATCGGGTATCTTTTTATCCTGCCTTATTAAAACATCCTGTCAAAACAGCTTACACTACTGTAGGTTGATCTCCGTTTGAAGAAAAGTTACTAACAGATATTTTCCCCTTTATTTCAATATGTTATGCATCGCTTCCAATATCCGGCATAAAACTTGCATTGTTTTCTGCTAATCGAACAAGAATTTCAGCTAAACATTGTATATTGTATACAGATTTGAGGAGGTAGATTAATGAAAAAGGCAGGTCTTATTCTTTTTACAGTAGCGCTGGTGACGTTTCTGTTGACTGCAAGTGCATCAGCCTTAACTCTCGGTGTAGGCACTCGCCTACTGATGGTTGATGGGATAGGAGATACTACTACAACAGTAACACTCACCAGTTTAAATACAACGTCAGGTTATGGACTCGGTTATTACCTTAACTATGGCTCGTCATTTAATGATCTGGGTACTAACACTGTATCTACGACGCTGGGATTAACGGGTGGAGATATTGTTGATTTTGCACTGTATTACGATGCCGACAACACTGGTAGTTATACACCGGGAGATACCCTATATACACTCAGTGGAGACGCGGGAGACAGTACCTACAGCGTTATAATGGACTTTTCCGGTGCAACCCTTGCATTACAGGCGCAACAGCCGACAACCGCCGAGCTTACCAGTCTGGGCATTGACACTTACTGGCAGGATGTCAATATCAATTGGTCGGTTGCTTCAGGATACACACTTTCTGCATCAACCGAGTCTGCCAGTTACGACGGCATCGCGCCGGTTCCCGAACCGGGCACCTTAATGCTCCTTGGCTCAGGTCTGATCGGTGCCGCCTTTTATGCCAGGCGCAGGAAAGTTTAGCAGTTAATTTTAAACAGTAAAATCGCGTAAGACAGCTATCTGTCATTCAGATAGCTGTTTTTTTGTCTGAATGAGCAATGTTCTTGCTGTGAATAATGAATCGGGCCGGGTAAATATTCGGCGCATACTGGTATAATTATTTATACAAATGTTTGGATTATTCAGGAAAAAAATCGGAGATATGCTGCCCGGCAGGGTGCTGACAGAGAAGGAGGACCTTTTCTGTTACGGGTTTGACGCATCTTCCACCGAGGATATTCCTTCCGCGGTGGTCATGCCTGTTAATACACAGGAGGTCTCTGAAATTGCAGCATTTGCCTTTAACCACAAGATTCCGCTCATACCGAGAGGGGCTGGTACCGGGATGACCGGCGGTGCAGTGCCACTGCGGGATACCGTGGTCATATCGCTTGAAGGAATGAACAGGATCATAGACATTGATGAAAAAAACATGTTAGCCGTGGTCGAGCCCGGTGTCATTAATTATAACCTGCAGGAAAAACTTGAAGAAAAGGGACTTTTTTACCCGCCTGATCCTGCAAGCATGAAATTTTGCACATTGGGTGGTAACGTCGCTGAAAATGCAGGCGGACCAAGGGCGATAAAATATGGAGTAACGAGGGATTATGTCCTTGGGCTGGAAGCAGTCCTTCCGGACGGCAGGGTCCTGTCAACAGGTGGGAAAACATATAAAGGGGTAGTCGGGTATGACCTGACACGGCTTTTGACAGGCTCGGAGGGGACGCTCGGAATTAATTATTACAAGGATTTTCTTGAAAATCCTGCCCATGCCGGCCGAGACCGCGACTCTTTTATGTACCTTTTCACAACTGGATGCCGCCGCGCAGGCAGTAAGCAGGATCACATCCTCTGCCATAATCCCGCGCACCCTCGAATTTATGGACCGTGAATCGATCCTTGCAGTTGAGAATTACAAGCGCTACGGATTGCCCCTTGATGCCGAGGCCCTGCTGTTGATAGAGATTGACGGCTCACACGCAGCGGTTTCAGAGGACGCTGACAGGGTTGCCTCCATATGTAGTGCCTTGGGTGCCCATATCAGCGTTGCCGATAATATATATTCAAAACAGCAACTGTGGGATGCAAGGAGGGCTGTCTCGCCTGCCCTTTATCATATCAGGCCCACCAAGATAAACGAGGACATAGTGGTCCCGCGCGGACGAATTCCGGATATGCTTCGTTCTCTGAGGGCCATATCGGAAAAATATAATCTGACAATAGCAAATTTCGGCCATGCCGGCGACGGGAATATTCATGTGAACATCATGACGGACAGGAACAACAAAGATGAATACCGGAAAGCGCAGCAGGCGGTCAGGGATATATTTGAAGAGGCCCTGAGGCTGGAAGGAACCATATCCGGCGAGCACGGCGTGGGCCTGACAAAAAAACAGTATGTGGGGATGGAGCTTTCGGATGTAAGTATTGAACTCATGAAGGCGGTAAAAAACGTTTTCGACCCGAGAGGCATATTGAACCCGGGCAAGATGTTCCCTGATTCCCCACATTAAATCGCGGGCGATATTTAGTGCCACGATAGAGTAGCCTTTTGAAATTATGAAAAAATTCCATATCCATACTTTCGGTTGCCAGATGAACATGCATGATTCCGAGAAGATTGCGGGAGTCTTCACGGAGGCCGGCTATTGTGAGACCAATGGCATTGATGACGCCGATGTGATTGTTCTGAATACATGTAGTATCAGGGAAAAGGCGGAACAGAAGTTTTTCAGCGAACTGGGAAGGCTCGCAAGGGCGAAGAAAAAGAACCCTGACCTGAAGATTGCCGTTGCGGGTTGTATTGCCCGGCAGAGGGGGAAAGACCTGTTCAGGAGATTTCCGTATGTGGATTTCGTTTTCGGACCGAATAATATCGACAATCTCCAAACATGGGCAAAAGGAGGCAATTTCAAAACCGCAATAGAAGATAATCCCGTATATTACACGCAAAAACTCCCGGTAAAGAGGGCAGGGCGGGTCAGGGCGTGGGTCTCCATAATGTACGGGTGTGACAACTTCTGTGCTTACTGCGTTGTGCCGTATACAAGAGGAAGGGAAAGGAGCAGGCCCGCTGAGGATATATATGATGAGATTAAAACCATTGCAGACGAGGGATTCAGGGAGATAACTCTTTTGGGGCAGAATGTTAATTCTTACGGCAGAAAACTCCCGGGAGAGTGTGATTTTCCCGAGCTTCTCCGCAGGATACACGATATTGACGGCATAGAGCGGATCAGGTTTGTGACCTCTCATCCGCGCGACTTTTCGGAAAAGTTGATAAAGGCCATGCGGGACTTGCCGAAGGTATGCGAACACCTCCATCTCCCGCTTCAGTCAGGCTCTGACAGGATCCTGCATTTGATGAACAGGGGCTATACATATGAAGATTACAAAAACAAGATCGATAACTTAAGAAACAGCATTAATGATATTGCCATAACCACTGATATTATCGTAGGATTTCCCGGAGAGACAGAAGACGACTTCAAACAAACGGTAACCGCCCTTACCGAAATCGGATTTGACGGTATCTTTGCATTCAAGTATTCAAGGAGGCCCGGCACAAAGGCGCTTGACCTGCCGGGACATGTGGATGAGAAGGTCAAGTCTCAGAGACTGTCAATGGTTCTGGAACTGCAGGAATCCATCACCTACAGCAGGAACAAATCTCTTGAGGGAAAGGTTTATGAAGTGCTGGTTGAAGGTGAGAGCGCGACTGACGGCGACAGGTTAACCGGCAGGACGAGGACGAACAAGATAGTTAATTTTTACGGCGAACAAGGCCTCACCGGCAGTCTTGTCGATGTTAAGATTCTTGAGGCAAAACAGCATTCACTTTACGGAGAGCTGGCCCAAAGCCGGGGTTAACTCGCCGTTTCCTAACGGTTTCTATAAATCCTAAATTCAAAACCCCTCGTCAAAACCCCTCGTCAAATAAAAGACTCTGGAACATCTTCAAAATAACTGTTAAAATTACAAATTATGGATAGTTGTCGCTTTTCCGGCATTCCGGCTCGCCCGGAGTCGTTTCTTTTAAGAAAAGGAGAATAAATATGAAGACAGCAGATGACAAAGGCTGGAGCCCTTACCTGTCAGGGGCATTGACCGGTGCGCTTATAATCATTTCCGCATGGATTACCGGAAGGTATTTCGGTGCATCCACCAGTTTTGTACGCACAACCGGTATGATCGAGAAGCTCTTTGATGCGGAGCGGGTAGGGGGAATGGCTTATTTTATCAGGTTTGTCCCGGAAATAGACTGGCAATGGATGTTTGTGGCCGGAATCCTGATCGGTTCATTTGCAGCATCAATAACTTCCGGCAGCTTCAGGTTAAAAAGCATACCTGGCATGTGGGAGGCCCGTTTCGGGGGAAGCCGGCTTAAAAGGGGCGTGTCTGCCTTTTCGGGCGGACTGATACTCATGTTTGGAGCCCGACTGGCGGGGGGATGTCCGAGCGGCTACGGGCTGGGAGCACTGGTGCAGTTGGCAGTCAGCGGACTTGTTGTCCTGGTCTGCTTTTTTGCAGGGGGCATAGCCGTTGCCCGCATTCTTTACGGTGGAGGCAGGTACAGATGAATATATTAATCAACGGGCTTATCACGGGAATCATATTCGGCTTTCTTCTGCAGAAAGCACGTGTAGTACGCTACGACAGACAGGTCGGTGCACTGCGTTTAACAGATATGACCATAGTAAAGTTTATGTTTTCGGCTATTCTTGTCGGTATGGCAGGCGTCCATCTGCTTCAGGATATCGGATCAGCCAGGCCCCTTATATTGCCGGCGATATGGGGAGCCAATATACTGGGAGGTCTTATTTTCGGCATAGGGTGGGGGATAATAGGTTACTGTCCAGGAACCTCGCTGGGGGCATTGGGCGAAGGGAGGCTTGATGCGTTCTGGGGAATAATGGGGATGCTGGC
>JAADFS010000211.1 GCA_013152795.1 Deferribacteres bacterium | reverse complement strand
GGAAGCAGATGAAATGATGCGGGCGGGTGTGCTTACGTTGCAAAGGCTATAAATCAATCTTGTAAGTCAGATTGAGAATGAAATCAGGCGCGCCGGCGGTGTTGATGTCCTCTGTCAAGGAAAGGTCAAGGCTCCTCCTGCCTGTTTTATATCTGCCGCCGAATATGATCAGATATGCGTCCCTGTCAACGGCAAGCAGGTCGGTCACCGGGTAGACGGCGGCCTGTCCCTGCAGTTGAACAATCAGCGACAGGCCCGGTTGCACAACAGCCTCCACCGACATGCCGCCGGCGATAAAGTTGTTTATATCCAGCCTTTCATAACCCCTGACGTCTCCGGGGAACACTGCGCCGAGATTCCAGTACGTCATGACCCTGTCGGTTATGCGCCTGTCCAGGAGAACGGAAAACGCTGCATCAGGGCTGCCGTTGCTGTATCCCTGCCTGGCATCGCTTACCGGAATCTCCACGTCTCCCCTGAGGCTCAGCGCCAGGCCGTCGCGTGAGATCAGCGGTTTCTTCACCGCAAGGCGGATGTCGCCCACCCTGACACCGCTTCTGCCCTTCACAATCAGCCTGCCCTCTCTCCTGACCTCGTAAAGAAAGTCGTTCTGCGGCCGCTGGCTCCTTCCGTAATCAGGAAAACCGAATGCACTGTGATAGCTTTCAAGAAACCCGTCCATAAACCCCCGGCCCACCACAAGCACAGGTATATCCACATTAAGCTCAAAGAGGTCCTTCACGATTCTCCTGTACCTGAAATTCAGCTCCGTGATCTCCATATCAAGGTGGATAACCCAGTCGCCGGATTCCTGCACCGTATAAGTGCTTGAATGTGAAAGGCTGTATGACATGGAATTCTCCACGGCTGCCTTCTCCAGGTACTGCTGGTCTGCATGAAGAAATATGGGATAGAGGTTCTTGACCTGCAGGGGGCCCTCAAAGGAAAAAGCTGCCGGCAGGAATAAGGGTTGCACTAAAAAAAGTATTGTAAGCAGGCAAGCCCTGTAGAGAGTTTTCATTATGTGTTTTTACCCAGTCTCTCCTTGTTCTCCATCAGGGCCTGGACAGGTTTCAGACCGTACGGGCTTCCCTGTTCTATTGCGGTAAGTACGGTCCCGCCGCCTGTGAAGAAATAATACCGGGAATTTTCTGAAATCGAAAGATAAAGGCCGGGGCAGAGGTTCTTGAATTCCTGAAGCGTGTCTCCGCCTCCGTACATTTTTAATGCGGCCTTGTTTTTGTCTATGGTCTCGTCAAGGGCCTTGGAACCTTCGGAAAAATGGGGGGTAAACCCCATGACTGCATTGACAAAGATGGTCTTGGCATCAAGCACGGCCTCGGATACCTTCGGGTCAGCGAAAGATGCGGGGTCAACGTCCAGCACGTAGCCGTACTCATTGCCCTCCCTGAAGTCCTTGATGGAAATGGTCCTGTACCTGCCTTCTATTTTTCCTTCCATTGTATCGGATTCAACGATATGGGGCAATTCCACAATCTTTTGATGCCGGCTGTCGGTATTGACCAGTTTTTTTGCTGCTTCAACGTCCTCATCAGCGATTCCTTTAATAGAGACGCCGTACTTGGCGCAGAGGTATGCGTTGTATAGAACACCCCCCAGGATCACGTGGTCCGCCTTGTCATATATCGCATAGAGGGGACCTATCTTGGTGTCGTATTTCGAGCCGGCTATCACTGCAAGAAAAGGCCTCTCAGGGTTGATTACATTATTCAGGTTCATGATCTCCTGCTGCATCAGGAAGCCTGCATAAGAAGGAATAAACTTGGTGACATCAAAGGTGGATACATGCGGCTGCCAGGAGCCGAAGGCGTCATTCACATAAACATCCGCCAGATCGGACAGGATAACCGCAAAGTTATCCCTGAAAAACCCCTCCTTTTCTTCTTCGCCCCTGAACCACCGTGTATTGGGCAGGTATATGCCGCCTATTTTCCTGTCTTTCAGATCCCCTATAGCGCGATATACGGAATTACCGATGCTTGAAATACCGTGCTCCGGGTCTATTTCACACTCAGGGATAAAGAAATCGGTATGGAGTTTGCGCTGCAGGTATTCCACTATCGGCTCAACGGACGTATCACGGGTGCAGGAAATTCTGCCTGTCTTTTTATCCCTCGGCCTGCCGACATGGGTCATCAGGATAGGCCTGCCCCCCCGGTCCACTATATAATAAAGGGTGCCGATGGTCTTGTCGATTCGGAACGGATCCTTGATCTCACCTTTCTTGACCACATTGTGGTCGAATCTCACAAGGACCACCTTGCCGTTGAGGTCGGCTTCCTGTATAAGGGGGAGTCTTTTGCTGATGGTACTTGATTGCATAGCACATTTTAACAAAAGAAAAAAAAATTGAAAAGGGGAAATGTCAAAGTATGAAATTTATAATTACAGGCAGCCTTAGTCCCCGGTACTCATCAATTGACATTAGGCCTGTTCTTGAGGTATTTTTAATATTCGGTTCTCATTGAACCGGCCGGGCCTATAGCTCAGTTGGTTAGAGCGCACGCCTGATAAGCGTGAGGTCAGTGGTTCAAATCCACTTAGGCCCACCAGACAAATCCGGCACTGCCGGGAGCTGCCGGCGGTTTTGATTTTTGCATATTTTTGTTTTTATACTATCATTAAAGACGACATCTGTTGGTTGAATGTTGAGGGGGTGTAGCTCAGCTGGGAGAGCGCCTGCTTTGCAAGCAGGAGGTCATCGGTTCGATCCCGTTCACCTCCACCATTTTTCATTTTCTTACCCTTACAGTGGCATTAAAATATCGCCTGCGGGCAGGAGGGCCTGCCGGAAAAGCTTTATCTGCGATTCCTTCAGGGAATATTCTGCACAGCATTTTGACGTCCTTTTGAACTTCACTCTCCGTTACTTCCTGCAATAAAGACTTGCTTCCAATATCTTATCGCTTTATAAAGGTGTTACGGCAGGCCCTCCTGCCATTTATGCAACATTAAGGTTAAGACAACTTTTATATCATCTGTAAACATCCTTACGATGTCTTACTCGATAAACAACAACCATCTTTTGTTTCTCATCAACGGTGTAAACAACCCTATATACTCCTACACGTAGTCTGAATTTGTTTTCACCTTTAAGCTTCCTGGCCCGAGGATACGGATAGGGATTCTCTTTGAGCGATAAGATAGCTTGGTCAATCTTTAAGAAATGGGGGTCGGATATACTATCAATTTCTTTTCTTGCAGACTTTTTGATTACTATTTTATACACTAAAGGCGGGATTTTCTTTTGCGGCTGTAAGCCTCGTAATTTTCCACAGGTTCCCTTATCCTGTCTTCAATAACCTTCAAGTCAGCAATATCTTCAAGTAATTCTTCCAACCTTTTGATTTCCTCCATATCTAAAATAGCGGCAATCCTGTGCCCTCTTTTATCGATCACATATTGCTTAACTTTTATGATATTTGGCTTCAGTGCTGTAGACATAATTCACATCCCTTACAGTGGCATTAAAGACACCGCCTGCCGCAAGGGAGTCTGCCGGTTTATACAAGATTAATGTTAAACTCATTATACCACAGAGAAATCTCAAAAAACCCGTGTTATAGTGACGGATGCGTGGAGCGCAATTTCAGGATTTGCATTTTTTATTAATTTGATGTTATTATTTCTTTGCTGATAGTAAAAAACATTTTCCGGTGGTTATACCGGAGGGGCCACACCCGTTCCCATTCCGAACACGGCAGTTAAGCCCTCCATGGCTGATGATAC
>JAADFS010000210.1 GCA_013152795.1 Deferribacteres bacterium | reverse complement strand
CCGACAATGAAAAGGATGATGCCGCGCGCCATGGGCAGGGCGGACATGATCAGGAAGAGAACGAGTCATATAACCCTGGTTTTAGAGGAATAAATAAAAAACGGAGGATAGATTTTGGGGCAGAAGACACATCCGATAGGCATCAGGCTCGGAATTACAAGAACGTGGGATTCCAAATGGTTTGCCAAAAAGAATTACAGGGAACTGCTTTATGAGGACCTGGCCATTCAGAGATACATAAAGACGAATCTCTTTCATGCAGGTGTGCCCAAAGTTGAAATCGAAAGGACCGGCAAGAAAATCAGGGCGACCATACACACTGCCCGCCCCGGCATAATCATAGGCAAAAAGGGGGTCGAGGTTGAGAAGCTGAAAAAGGAGCTTGAAAAAATAACAGGCAAGGAGATGTCGATAGACATCAAGGAAATAAGGAAACCCGAGCTGGATGCGACCCTTGTTGCGGAGAATATCGCCCTTCAACTGGAGAAGAGGATAGCATTCAGGAGGGCCATGAAAAAGGCGGTCGCCTCCGCCCTTCGTTTCGGCGCCCTTGGTATCAAGGTGGCATGCTCAGGCCGTCTTGCAGGTGCGGAGATAGCGCGGTCGGAATGGTACAGGGAAGGAAGGGTTCCACTGCATACATTCAGGTCGGACATTGATTACGGACTTGCGGAGGCCAAGACCACCTACGGGAGAATCGGTGTCAAGGTCTGGATATACAAGGGAGATATTCTGCAGCAGCCGGCGGTTCAGCCGGCCGGCGGCGAAACAGCATAGACGGATTGATATTCATTGACAGCAATGACGGGATGACCAGGAGTCGGGGGGTGCATAGTTAAACACGCAACCGCCGGAGATATGCAGGAAGGCCGGCATCCGGTTTAAGGAGAAGATTTATTATGTTAATGCCCAAAAAGGTTAAATTCAGGAAAATGATGAAAGGCCGCATGACAGGCAAGGCCTACAGGGGCTCTGAAGTCTCGTTCGGTGAATACGGGCTTAAGGCCACGGAGCCGGGCTGGGTATCGAACCGCCAGATTGAGGCTGCGAGGATTGCGATAACGAGGCACGTAAAGAGGGGATGCAAGGTCTGGATAAGAATTTTCCCCGACAAGCCGCTGACCAAGAAGCCGGCCGAGACAAGGATGGGTAAAGGCAAGGGCTCCCCGGAATCGTGGGTGGCTGTTGTAAAACCGGGAAGACTCCTTTACGAGATGGCCGGCGTCAATGAAGACGTTGCAAGGGAGGCCCTGAGGCTGGCTTCACATAAACTGTCCGTGGCAACAAAATTCGTTAAGAGGATGGGATAAAATGAAGGCTTCTGAATTAAGGACAAAGACCATTGAAGAACTGCGCCAGCAGGAGATGGATCTCAGAAAGGAGCTTTTCAACCTGAATTTTCAGAAAGTGACCGGTGAGATTGAAAATCCCATGAGGATCAGGCACGTCAGAAAGGATATTGCGCGGGTACTGACGGTTATTAATGAGAAAATGAAGGGTGAAGACAAAAAACCGAAGCGCACTGAAAACTGATATTTATTTTAAATCAAGGCGGGAAAAGTAAATGCCAAAAAAGGTTTATACAGGCGAAGTAGTAAGCGACAAAATGGACAAGACGGTGGTTGTGGCGGTCACGAGGCTGACACAGCACCCTGTCTACAAAAAGACCATAAAAAAGGTTGCCAGATTCAAGGCGCATGATGAGGAAAACAGGTGTAAAAAGGGCGACAGGGTCACAATAATCGAGGCCAGGCCCTTAAGCAGGGACAAGAGATGGAAAATTCTCAATATAGTTAGAAGAGGAAGCGAATGATTCAACAGGAGAGTGTTCTGGAAGTTGCTGATAATTCCGGTGCCAAGAAGGTCCAGTGCATAAAGGTACTGGGCGGATTTCACAGGCGCTACGCCCGCATAGGGGACCGTATAGTGGTCAGTGTAAAGGAGGCCGACCCTCACGGTACAATAAAAAAGGGCACGGTGGCCAAGGCCGTGGTTGTGAGGACCAAAAAGGCCCTGCGGAGGCCGGACGGCTCCTATATAAGATTCGATCAGAACGCAGCGGTTATTATAAACGCCGAGGGCGACCCTGTGGGAACGAGGATATTCGGGCCGGTGGCAAGGGAACTGAGATGGAAGGAATTCATGAAGATTATCTCGCTGGCGCCGGAGGTCATATAAATTGCTGCATAAACCGGCAGGCTCTCCCGCCGGTCGGCGCACTGTAAGGTAAATTCAATTTTTGTATGAAGGAGTAAATGTGGGTCTGGGAATAAAGAAAAACGACACGGTAATTGTCATCTCCGGTGATGAGAAGGGGAAAAAGGGCAGGGTGCGCAGTGTTCTTGCAAAGGAAAACAGGCTTCTCATCGAGGGACTGAATATCATAAAAAGACACATGAAACCCAATAAGAAATACACTCAGGGCGGAATTATAGAGAAGGAGGCACCGATTCACAGGTCCAATGTCATGCTCGTATGCCCGAAATGCGACAAGCCGACACGGATAGGACACAATATTCTGGAGAATGGAAAGAAAATCCGGTTGTGCAAACAATGCGGGGAGGTTATTGAATAGTCAAATGGTCAGATTAAAGGAAAAGTACATGAACGAAGTCGTGCCGGCCCTTATGAAGGAATTTTCCTATAAAAGCATTATGCAGGTCCCCAGGCTCAAGAGCATTGTCCTTAACGTCGGTATGGGAGAGGCTATTCAGGATATCAAACCCCTTGAATCCGCAGCACGGGAACTGGCGGTTATATCAGGCCAGGCGGCGGTCATTACAAGGGCTAAGAAATCCATTGCCGCATTCAAACTGCGTGAAGGCGTGCCCGTAGGATGCAAGGTCACCCTCAGGGGGGACAGGATGTATATATTTCTCGATAAATTCATAAGCCTTGCATTGCCGAGGATCAGGGACTTCAGGGGAATCTCCGGAAAGTCCTTTGACGGCAGGGGCAATTATGCATTCGGAGTCAGGGAGCAGATAATATTTCCCGAGATTAATTACGACAAGATAGCCGGCATACACGGAATGGATATAATCATTGTAACATCAGCCAAGACAGACAGAGAAGGCAAGGCCCTGCTCAAGGGCCTCGGAATGCCTTTCAGGAATTAACAACAGTAAAGGGAATATAATGGCGAAAAAGTGTCTCATTGCAAAACAGAAAAGACCGCCCAAGTTCAAGGTCAGGGCCTATCACAGATGCGGCCTGTGCGGCAGGCCGAGGGGTTACCTGAGAAAATTCGGGATGTGCAGGATATGTTTCAGGACGCTCGCGCTGAGGGGCCTGATCCCGGGTGTGACAAAATCCAGTTGGTAGAGGTATACAATTATGATGACTGATCCGGTTGCGGATATGCTTACAAGAATCAGGAATGCCAACATGGCCAGACTTGAAAAAGTCGATATACCGGCATCCAAGCTGAAGATCGAGATAGTAAAGATACTCAAAGAAAAAGGTTTTATAAAGAGTTTCAAGGTGTTGAGGGACAGAAAACAGGGTGTCATAAGGATTACCATGAAGTACCTGCCCGGTAATGAAAAGGCGATAACAGGACTGAAAAGGATAAGCAAACCCGGAAGAAGGGTTTATGTGGATAAAACAAAGATTCCCAGGGTGATGGGAGGATACGGCATAGCTGTTCTGTCGACATCAAAGGGCATACTGAGCGACGAGGTCTGCAGGCGTGAAGGCATCGGGGGCGAGGTTCTGTGCAATATCTGGTAGTACAAAACTTCCGAATTACATTTAC
>JAADFS010000209.1 GCA_013152795.1 Deferribacteres bacterium | reverse complement strand
GCCTCTCAATAGAGACCCTCGCCGGCATCATACACATATACAAGCGGGGCAGGCTTATCAGGGTGGATATGGGGGAGCCCGTGCTGGACGGAAGAAACATACCGGTTAAGATAAAGGGCAGCGTACTGAATCACCCCCTGAAGGTCAGGGACAGGACATTCAGGATGACATGTGTCTCCATGGGGAACCCCCATGCAGTGATTGTGGATAAGAACGTCGAATCGAATCATTTCCCCTGCAGGAGTACGGCCCTGAGATTGAACACAACAGCCTGTTTCCCAACAGGACAAACGTCGAGTTCATCGAAATCATGGATCAGAACAATATAAAGATGAGGGTCTGGGAGCGCGGGGTCGGGGAGACCATGGCCTGCGGCACAGGGGCGTCGGCCGCCGGCGTGGCATCGGCGCTGCTCGGCCTGACCCGCAGAAGGGTTACAGTGCACCTTGCAGGCGGCAAGCTCGGCATCCACTGGTCTGCAAAAGACAACCATGTCTACATGACAGGCCCGGCGGTTAAGGTATTCGAAGGAACCATAGAGATATGAAGATCAAGTGCCCTGTATGCAGGAGGAAAACACAGTGGCAGGACAATCCTTATAGACCTTTCTGCTCTGAAAGGTGTAAACTAATTGACCTCGGGGCATGGGCCTCCGGAGAATACAGAATCAAGGGCATGCCCGATGATGAATCAGCGGCACAGCCTTCGGACAAGGAGACGGAAAATGCTTAACATAATAGTATCAGGTGCTTCCGGAAGGATGGGGAGCCGGATTATAGCGCTCTTAAGGGAGCGCGATGACATGAAGCTTGCAGGGGTGCTGGAACGCAGCAACCATGAGTATCTCGGAAAGGACATCGGCGAGGTTACGGGCACAGGCGCCACCGGTGTGAAAATCACCGATAACATCAACGAGATCGCCGGCAGCGCCGATGTGGTTATTGATTTCTCATCTCCGTCGGCAACCATAGAATACCTGAAATCCATTTCCGGCAAACCTATGCCCGTGGTCATAGGTACCACCGGCTTCAGCAAGGAAGAGACGGAATATATAAAACTCTATGCGCAAAACACGCCCTGTGTGTTTGCCCCTAACATGAGCGTGGGGGTGAACCTCCTGCTGAAGGTACTGGAGGACATAGTTAGGATTACAGGGGATGACTACGACGTTGAGATAATCGAGGCCCATCACCGGCTGAAAAAAGACGCCCCTTCCGGCACGGCCATGAAAATGGCGCAGGTCCTGGCGCGGGCCCTCAACAGGAACCTGGAGGAGACGGCGGTATACGCAAGACACGGCCTCATCGGCGAGAGGTCACCGAAAGAGATCGGCATACAGACGATCCGCGCCGGTGACATCGTCGGAGAACATACCGTGCTGTTCGGCGGACTCGGCGAGAGAATCGAGATCACTCACAAGGCATCCAGCAGGGACACATTCGCCAGGGGCGCGTTAAAGGCCGCGCAGTGGGTCTACAAGCAGACACCCGGACTCTATGACATGCAGGACGTGCTGGGCCTGAAATAACCGCAGGCGGTGAGCGGTCAGGTACAGCAGGCCTTGCAGTGGCATTAAAACACCGCCTTATTACACCAGCGCCACTTTCTCCCTGAGGATGATGTCCACAATTTCAGGATCGAACTGGGTGCCTGCGTTGCTCTGTAATTCGTTCAGGACCCTCTCCGGCGACAGGGCGTTCCTGTAAGGCCTGGCGCTCATCATCGCATCAATGGCATCCGCAATATTGACTATCCTTGCAGCCAGCGGGATCTCCTTGCCCCTGAGGCCGCCGGGATAGCCCCTGCCGTCGTATCTTTCATGGTGATGCAGAATAACAGGAATCGCCTCTTCAAGAAACGGCACCGACTGCACAATCCTCACACCGATGGAAGGGTGTTTCTTTATCTCTTCATTTTCATCAGATGTCAGGCGGCCGTTTTTCCGGAGAATGTTCTCTTCAATCCCCAGCTTGCCGATATCGTGAATCGAGGCTGCATGTCTTATCTCCTTGATTATCCTGCGGGGAACATTCATCGCCTCCGCCAGTGAAGCGGACAGTTCGGCAACGCGGTTGGAGTGGTCGTATGTATAGTGATCCTTGGCGTCTATCGTTAAGATCAGGGCCTTCACAGTACCTTCATAGCAGGTCATGATATTGTTCCTTGCCTTGTTCACCTGCTCTTCAAGGTATGAGGCCTTGTTCAGGAGTTTATCCCGCTCCATTTTAAGCCCTGTGTTGGCACGCCTTTTCTCAAGGCCCCTCTGGACAACCAGCAGTACATCGTCTTTGTCAAAGGGCTTTATTAAATAATCGAACGCCCCGAAACGTATGGCATCCCTGGCTGTCTCAAGGCTGGCATATGCCGTCAGGAGAATCACCTCTGTATCGCAATATCTCTTCTTTATCTCTCTCAGGGCCGTTATTCCGTCCATCTCCGGCATTTTTATGTCTATCACCACAAGGTCCACAGGCTCACGGCCCATTATATCCAGCCCCTCGCGCGCTCCCGCGGCTGACAGGACATCATACTTGTCCTTTAAAATCATCCTGATGGATTCCCGCGGTGCAAGATCATCGTCGATTACAATTACAAGAATTTTCTCCCGCTCGCTCACCTGATACCCCCCTTAACTTCCAGTGGCATAAAATACTGCCGGCGGGGCAGACTCCTCTGCCCGTTTATGCAACATTAAGGTTAATGCTAATTGAAGCCGTATCTCATTTTTTTCTCCACCACGGGCAGCCTTATAATAAAGCTGCTGGTGCTGCTCTCACTCTTTGCATCAAGATTTCCGTTGTGACCTTCGATGATCTTATGGCTTATCGGAACATTCAGCTCGGCTCCGAGGTTATTGATGTCTGTAAGCTGTCTTGGAAAGGTTTTCTTCCCTCTGTCCATGGACTGACCGCCCCTGTATTTTATAGATATCACCGCGGAAAGAACCTCTCCCATGATTGTACCGGCGCTCATTGTTATGTGTGTGCCGCCCGGTGTGCGGTCGACGATATTCAGCACGAGATAGTAAATCGCCTTTATAAGCTGTTTTTTGTCCGCATGGACATAAAAGGGCCTGTTGAACATCTTTACTGAAAACCTGTGTGTCTCCGGTATGTTCCTGGAGATGAATTCCGCTGCTTCACACAGCAGGTCATTTACCCCCTCTTCCCTGAAATTATAGTCCTGGGTGCTCGAAAAGGTTATAAGCTTCTCTATCAGGTTATCGAGCCTGTTGATGGACTGGCTTACAGACCTGGTGAAAAACTCCTTCAGTTCATCATCCGTGAATTTTTCATTAAGCAACTGCGTATATGTCTGTATGGATGTCAGGGGGTTTCTGATTTCGTGCGCTATCTTTGCAACAAGATTATTGACCGCCCTGAGCTTCTCTTCCCTCCGGCCCCGCTCTTCGAGTTCTTTGGTATCGGAAAGGTCGGAAAATATAATACCTGCGCCGGCAGGCTCCCCCTGTTCATCAACCAGCCTGAAGCTGTTTATGCCGAGGGGCAGCTTTGAGGGGTTTATCACGGCCTCATGCCGCTTGAAAGTCGTGCCGCTTATCATTGTCTTACACAGTATGTCCCCGAGCGGAGACGGAAGCTCCCGTGAATCACAGCCTACAATATCTGAAGGTTTGAGATTAAGTATTTCAGCGGCACGCTGGTTGAAAACCGTTATCCTTTGATCCCTGTCGACCGCGATCATGCCGCTGCTCATGCTGGAGAGGATATTGTTTGTAAATTCCTTCTGGTACCTGATCTGATGATACAGGTCTATATCCTTCACGGCAGCCGCGAGATAGTTGCACAGCACGTAGATCATCTCCTGTTCGTCGGCGTAAAAAGGTTCGCCCGTGATCTTCCTGTCAATATTGAAGATGCCCGTCAGCTTGCCCCTGTGTATCATGGGAAAGGAGACAACGCACTGCAGCATGTCCATCTCCCTGCCCAGGTCCGCCGAAGCCGCATCAGAAGGTGCCGGCCTGTGGACTATACGCCCTGTCTTTTTAAGCAGGGACACAAGGGCGCTGTCCCTGGGAAGCACAAGGTTTTCAGCGGTATGCGGGTCAAGGCCGTGGTGTCTCCTGAGCCGGAATCCTTCTTTATCCCTGAGCATAACCGACATCCTGCCCGCACGCGCAATCTCCATCACGGAATCCATGAAGTAATCAAACAATCTCCGCATGTCAAAGTTTACACTGAGCATCCTCGCAAAACCGGTGATTATTTTTATTCCTGCATGTTTCCCTTCAGCAGGCCTGCGGCCGTGAGCCTGCCCTACCTCACCGCCGGTATTGTGCAGGGGCGCGGCATCGGGCATCACCTTCCCGGCACCTGAGTGTTTCAGCAACCCTGGTTCGCGTTTAACCCTCTGTTTTTCAAGCGCGCGCTCGACCACGCGGGGAAGCTCCTGCGCCGCGGAGTCCGCGGCAATGCAATCAAAAACACTGGGGGGGAGATCCGAGGCTGCGAATCGGGCAGCAGGGCCGTGTTCCGTAATTATCACCACCATGTCGTCGGCCGTCATGTTCAACAGGCCCTCCACGGAGGACAGCCTGCCGGGGAGGGTATCAATAATAAGCAGGCTGAGGGGAATATTGCGGTACAATTCCTCAAGCTCCTCAACGGTCTTCAGGGGATATACCGTGTATCTACCGAGAGCCTTCCTTATATCCCGGATTACCGCTTCATCCCTGTTGCTGAGCAATGCCAAAAATTCCATATGTCGGACAATCTTCCCGTCTTCAGACTGAATATCCTGCGGCAGGCCCTCCCGCCGGTTTCTGCAACATCAGGGTTTCCCGTTGCTGCCTGCAGGCAATGACACAGTAAAGGTCGTCCCTTTCGACAGGGCGCTCTTTACCTTTATCCTGCCTCCGTGGTCTTCTACGATCTTTTTGCTTATGGCAAGGCCGAGGCCCATACCCATGTCTTTTGTCGTCACGAACGGATCGAAGATACTGTCGATATTCTCCACCGGAATGCCCCTGCCGGTGTCTGTAACAGCTATATCAACGCGGTTTTTGCCGGAACGCAGTTCGACCTTGAGTATCCCCTGTCCGTCCATTGCCTGGCATCCGTTGTTTATGATGTTGATGAACACGTGTCTTAATTTTTCCGCGTCTCCCTTCAGAGTGATTCCGCAGGCGGAATATTTTTTCTCAACCAGTATGTCCTTGTTTTCAAACTCGAGTCTGTGTTTCACGTAGTCGATACTTTCATCCAGCAGGTCGGCGATATCGAAACGGCTGGCGTCGGGGGATGCCCTGTCAGTGGAGAAATTCAGCAGGTCTTCGATAAGTCCGTCGATCCTCTCTATTTCTCCAAGGACGATCCTGGAGAATTTATCCCTGAATTCAGCATCGTTATATTTTTCAGGCATCAACTGTGCGAAGGTTTTCAGCGAGGTGAGAGGATTCCTGATTTCATGGGCGAAAGTGGCCGACATCATACCTATTGATGCCAGCTTTTCCGTATGGAGCCTGTCCCTGTAAAGACGGGCGTTTTTCAGGGCGATAGCGGTTTGATGTGAGATTGTATTCAGCAGGTTGATATCTTCATCGGTGAAGACACGGCCGGACAGTTTCCCTCCAAGTGCCAGCAGGAGCGCCAGTCTCCTGTCCACAAACACGGGCATTATTACCTCGCTGTTTAGAGACTCTATCTTGGCCCTGATACGCCGTACTGCATCAGGGCCAAGGTCGGTTCTGCCTCTCAACAGCCTGTCCTTAATGATAATATCGTCGGATGTCCTGAAAAACCTGATCACGTCCGACCGCCTGCTTATTTTGATCTTTTCTTCGGTAAGCGGCTCTGTCAGCGGCTTTCCCTGTGCATCACTTCTGAGATTTTTATAAACAACTTCATATCCACTGCCGGCTACGGCGGACAGGAGATAGATATTTTTCAGATTCAGCGTTGAAAAAATCATCTCCCCGATAAAGGCGTATATCTCTTTGAAATCGAATATTGCAGCAAGGCCCCGGCTGACATGGCGTATTGTTGCGTAGTAATCGTAAGGGTTTTCAGAATGTTCATTAAAGAGCCTGTGAGCGAACCTCCTGATCTTTTTCTTAATGGGAGAAAAAAGCATTTTTATAACGTCTCAGCTCCATAACCGGGTTCATACTCTGTTTATCAGAAACTCTTCCAAATTTAACGGTACAGCTCTCAATTTACATTTATATTACCGGCGGAATACTGTTCAACATTGCCTTCCGGTTCCTGTCAGGAACATATTCTGACGCAGAGGAATAATTCTTGACGGCATTGAATGGTATTGATTTGCAGATGACAGCCGGCTGGTCGGAAGCAATTTGCAGGTGAAGAGGGGAACCGGTCCTATTCGATTTATAATCTGTAAAAAAACCTCG
>JAADFS010000208.1 GCA_013152795.1 Deferribacteres bacterium | reverse complement strand
CCTTTCCCTGAAGGTCCTCGAACATGCCCTCTTCCATGGCTTCCTGTATCTTTCTTTCGGCTATTTTCCTGAAAATATCCATCTCATCCGCGTAGATAAGCTTACACTGACCTTACAGTGGCATAAAAACATTGCCTGCGGGCAAGGGAGGCTGCCGGAAAAGCTTTATCTGCGATTCCTTCAGGAAATATTCCGCACGGCATATTGACGTCTTTTGGAACTTCACTTTCCGTTATTTCCTGCAATAAGAACATATTTCCAATATCCTATCGCTTTATAAAGGTTTTCCGGCAGACTCCTCTGCCCGTTTATGCAACATTAAGGATAAACAACTATCTTTTACGTCTTGCAACGAATCGATTTTTTTATTGAACTGAAGATGTGAACTTGATTACTGACAAGCAAAAAGTATGCCGGGAAGACCAAGAAGGTTTACTGACCTGTTTCCCGTAATTCAACAGGTTATTCATGAAAGGCAAAAAGGTTAAAAAACAACTCAGGCAAGAGAAAAAATCATGTAAAACAAAGGGGTTAATCAATACCTGGGCCGGAATCGTGTTAACAACAGAAGCTATTGAAGAAAAGAATTCATAAACTTATAAGAATCATGACATGACATAATGCATGCCTTAAAGTATGGCATGTCATGGTTTACTGTTTTCAGAATCCGCAATATTGTACTTTTCCATTTTCCTGTAAATAGTCCGGACATTTATACGGAGAAGGCGGGCCGCCCTTGACTTGTTCCACCCCGTTTTCTCCAGAGCCTGAATAATCGTCTGACAGTCACTGGAGCCCCTGTCTCCGCGAACCTGTGTTCTGCCAAGATCTCTGATCTCATGCGGCAGATGATCAATGGTAATGACAGGCTGGCGACAGAGAATAAAGGCATGCTCCAGGGTGTGCTCCAGCTCCCTGACATTACCCGGCCATGGATAGTTCATGAAAATTTTCCTGACATCTTCAGATATGTCCATAATTTCTTTATTAAATTTATTATTGAACTTTTTCAGGAAATGATTTACAAGCAGAGGGATGTCATCCCGCCGTTCCCTGAGAGGGGGGATGAATATCTCCATAACCTTCAGGCGATAATAGAGGTCTTTCCGGAATTCGCCGAGCCTGATCTTTTCAGAGAGATCCTGGTTGGTTGCCGCTACAACACGGACATTTATCTTGATCGGCGTGGAGTCTCCCACTCTCTCGAACTCTTTTTCCTGCAACACCCTCAGCAACCGCAACTGCATTTTGGGCGAGATATCACCTATCTCATCCAGGAAGATGGTCCCGCCGTCCGCCTTCTGAAACCGGCCTACCACATCTCTGTCAGCACCTGTAAAGGCCCCTCTGACATGTCCGAACAGTTCACTTTCAAGCAGGCTTTCAGATAATGCTGTACAGTTAACCTTGATAAGGGGGCATTGGCTACGTGCCCCTTTATAGTGAAGCGCCTCCGCCACCAGTTCTTTTCCTGTCCCGCTCTCCCCTGTAATGAGCACGGTCGTCTGTACATCTGCCAGATCTTCAATGAGGGAATAGATCTCCTGCATCTTTCTGTTCCGGCCGACAATATTATGGAATTGCCGGCGTTCTCTCAGATCACGCTCCAGACCCGCCAGACGCGTTTCATCACTTACTACCATAACAGCTCCGGAGGAATTGCCCTGACTATCCAGAAGCGGGGATGAGTTCAGTTTCACAACCTGTGCCGGGTGTCTTCTGTGCCGGCATTCGATACGAAAGACCTCGACAGGCCGTTTTTCGTTTATGGTACTCAAGAGGGCTTCAAGACATTTTCCTTTACAGTTCCTGTGTAATGAACGGATATCCCTTCCTCTGTCGGAACGGAAATATCCACATATGTTTTTGGCAGCCTCATTGACCTCAACCAGCCTCAAATCATTATCTACTGTAATGATTGCATCCCTGACACTTCTGAATATCGCCTCAAGGTTTAAGCGGTATTTCCGGTTTTCATCCTGCAGCGCCTTGTGCCGCAGCGCCATATTGGCAATATGAACCAGCGACTTCTGGCGCACCGGCTTGAGGATATAGTCAAATGCACCGCGCCGAAAGGCGTCAGTCGCTGTCTCAATGCTCGGGGCCCCGGTAATCATGACCACCGGACAGCCAAGACGTCTTTTATTTACCTCTTTCAGGAGATCAATGCCGGTCTTACCGCCCAGGATGATATCAGCGAATATCAGATCAAAACCCCTCTCCGATATTTTCAGCAGGGCTTCATCGTAATCCCTGGCGGTGACCACTCCGTATCCTTCGTCCTTAAGGAATCTCTCAAGGGTGAACCGGACGCTTTCACTATCATCGACTACTAAGACTTTTGCCTTCATGTATGAGAAATTATAAAAAAACCAAGGCAATACAAAATGATTGTAATTTATATATAAACTCTATCAGGGTCTTACCGGCAAGTCTATTACAACCTTTGTAAATTCATCTTCGCGGCTTTCCAACGTGATCTTACCGCCGTGATCCCGGACAATTTTATGGCTGATGCTCAATCCGAGACCGGTGCCGTCCGGCCTCGTGGTAAAAAAAGGCTCCATTACCATCCCTGATATATCAGCCGGTATACCCTTACCATAATCACAAAATACAACACGAATATATGGACGATCATCAATGGTCACACTATCGGCGAGTATTTCAAGGATCTTATCTTTATCCGTCTCCGGATATTTCTGGTTCAGGGCATATCTGGCGTTGCTTATGACATTCAGGAAAACCTGTTCAATCTGTTGAGGGCGTACAACTATCTCGGGCAGATCCGGTGCAATTTTTATTTTCAGGTTAATGCCGTCCTTCAGTAACTGGGCCTTTGTAATGTCTAAAGTTTCAGACAGTATTTCATCGATATGTATGGAAACGCTTTCCTTACCGACCAGTGCGAAAGAAAGAAGATTCCTGGCTATTCCTGATATATATTCACCTTCCTTTATAATCCTCCTCGCAATGTCCTGTTCCTGGCTACCCCGCCCGGATTTGTTAAACAATATCTGCGCATAGTTTATAATGCCGTTTACAGGATTGGTTATTTCATGGGCGACACCTGTTGCGAGTTCACCCAGATATGCAAGGTGGCTGACCCGCTTGGCTTCCGCCTCGGCACGCTTGTGTTCGGTTATATCCTCTCTCATCTCCATGAAACGGGAAACGGTTCCCGTCTCATTCGATTCAGGAATCATTGTCACCCGGATGAACTTGTTCCCGAGAGCCCTCTCACCAACTACAGGTCTTACAGGTCTTTTATTTTCAAAACATTCGGCCTTTTTGCAAAAACTGCAAACTTTCTCACCGCCTTTTCTTGTGGAATCTCCGGCATATTCGCCTATTGTCTCATAACATGGCTTCCCGGTAAGTTCCTCTTCTCTAAACCCGGTGAGGTCACATAATGCCCTGCTTGCATGTATGAATTTCAACTCATCATCAAGATATGCGATACCGATAGGAATGTTTTCAAATACGGTCTTTAATTCCCTGAGCAGCTTTGCTTCATTTTTCTGAGCCTGCTTTCGTTCAGCGTTCTCCCTTTCAATTTTTTTATCGGCCTCTTTCAATTCATATGCGAACTTTTCCACCATATCCATAAGCTGCTCCCGATGATTTTTCAGTTGTTCTTCCAACAGCTTACGGTCCGAGATATCGCTCACCGCTGTTCGACATTGACTGTGATAACCGGTGCTGTCCTGTACCGCGATACTTTCCAATCGAGCATGGAATTGCATGCCGTTCTTTCTCTTCAGTCTTATTTCACAGGCCTGCCTGGTTTTTTCTTCCAGAACCTTTCTACGGTGCAGATAAAACGCATCCCGGTCATCCCTGTCGATAAAAAGGAAAAAAGGCTTTTTTATCAGAGAGACTGCTTCCGTCCCCAACAACTCAGCGCCTGTAAGATTCACATCAAGGATCAGTCCATCCTCATCAAAGGTGAAATAACCAACGGGAGCAAAATCATACAGGTCAGCATATCTGCTGCTTGACTGCTCGAGTTCTTCCTGGACTGCGCGGAGTTCTTCATTCTGCATTTCCAGATCAATCTGGTTGGCCTGAAGCTCATGGATCAGATAAATGGACTCTTCACAGGACAATTCCTGAAATGATTTGCCCGTCCGTTTCTGCAGTTTTTCTTCTGCAAGTTGACGCATCTCTGTTATCTTTCGATTTAAGTTCACTTTTTCCCCATTAAAAAACCTTCATTCGTATTTAAGCTGACAAACAATACCGGAGAAGCATAACTGCATTATTTTATGAGATTTAATTCCATGTGATACTTCTCAACCGTATATAGAAAGGGTTTAGTTCATTTTGATAGTTCAGCCATATGTCCGACCGGAGAGAGAAATCTTTTTCTGCTGAGAAAACAGTCAGGATTTCTCCTGCCGTCGAAATGACAACAGGTAGAGTTAAAACAATTGCTTGTTTATGTGTTGTTAGTTGCTCTATGTTATAGGGCTGAACTATTGGAAATAAACAAAGCCTTCAAAAAAGTTTTCCTATTTCAATGCAACATATATACTCTTTAGATTATGGATTTGTATCTTAAATATCAAGGAAGGTTTGCAACAACCGGGGGCGCCCAACCTGTCAAACACTTAACCACCGCAGGGAGACGCTGATTTTATAGAGAGCGTCTGGATGAATGGCTATGAATCAGCCCTGCGCCGCATAGAGGCCCTTACAAGTTTTGCCTCGTCATAACTCACCGCGCCCCTGAAATGTTCTATAACGGGATTCAACTGCCATGACTGCAGCGTCAGGAACAGCCTTCCTATTGCATCGCGTTTTTCGGCGCTGACAAGGCGGGCCATGTCTATATCGCGGCCGTTCATTATCAAGCGTTCAAGATGCCCGACGATCGTGGAGAGGGAGAGATTGCGCATCGCCGCGATCTCTCCGGGTGAATGCCCCTTTCTGAAAAGCTCGTATGTCTTCTCAATGGTCTCTCCCACAGGCCTCCGGCCTTTCCGTGTTCCGGGCGGAGGGGACGGCTGTCTCACGGGTACGGAGATGCCGGGGTTTTCATCGAGATAGGTCTTTATCTCCCTGGTGAAATCCTCTCCGTACCGCTTCAGCTTGGCATCGCCCACGCCGCTGATCCCCGCCATTTCGGGCAGGGATGCGGGATAATGCCTGCACATTTCATGGAGAGACCTGTCTGAAAATATTATGTACGGCGGCACCTGCTGCTCATCGGCCAGTCTTTTCCGCAATGCCCTGAGCCTCCTGAAAAGGGCCTCATCATAAGGCTCAAATCCGCCATCCGCCCGGGTGCGCTGTTTCCTGTCAGGCTCCTGCCTTTTCAGTGCGCTGATCTTTTCTTTCCCGAAGAGTATCCCCCTGCCCTTTTCCGTGAGTTTCAGCACCGGGTACCTGTCGCCTTCCTGGCACACGGCCTCCTGGGCAAGCAGTTCATCGACTATGAACTGCCAGTGCATCTTGTCCCTGTGGCTGCCTGCCCCGTAGGTCTTGATTTCATTGTGTCTCAGCTCGCGGATGCGCCTCGTGTCAGCTCCCGTGACTATATCGATAACATGCCTGATCCCGAAGCGCTGCCCGGTCCTTGATACCGCCGACATGAGTATCTGGGCATCCACTGTAATATCAACCATATCCACGATACCCGTGCATATGTCGCAGGCATTGCAGTTTTCCGCCCCGTAGTCCTCCCCGAAATACCCGAGAAGGTGGCTGCGCCTGCACACATTGTGCGAGGCATACTTCACCATCTGATAGAGCTTTTCAGTGGCAACGGCCCGCTCCCTGTCATCGGGGATCTGATCGATAAAATGCCTGATCCTCGGGATGTCCTCCCTGCCGAAAAACAGGATGCACTCGGCGGGTTCGCCGTCGCGGCCCGCCCGCCCTGTCTCCTGGTAGTAGCCCTCGATATTCTTGGGCAAATCCGCATGGATAACGAACCTGACATTGGACTTGTCTATCCCCATGCCGAAGGCGATAGTGGCCACAATAACACTGGCCTCATCACGGTTAAAAGCCTCCTGGTTTTTCTTCCGCTCTTCCTGTGTCAGGCCGGCATGGTAAGGCAGGGCCCTGATGCCGTTGTCCGTGAGTGTGCGTGCGAGGGCCGTGACCGAATCCCTCGTGGTGCGGTAGATTATACCGGGCTCGCCGGCGTGGCTTTCGAGAAACTCAAGCAGTTGGCGCTCCAGCCCCCTCTTGGGCTTTACGCTGTAAAAGAGATTCGGGCGGTTGAATGAGGCGCGGACCGTGAAGGGTGACCTGAGCCCGAGCCTGCTGATAATGTCCTCCTGCACCTTTTTCGTCGCCGTTGCAGTGAACGCGGCGACGGGGACGTCTGGAAATGTCTCCGTAATTCCGGACAGGCTCAGGTAATCGGGCCTGAAGTCATGGCCCCACTCCGAGATGCAGTGGGCCTCGTCAACGGCAAACAGAGAGACCCGGACCGTCCCGAGCATTTCCCTGAAACCCTGCATTGCAAAGCGCTCCGGCGCAATGTAGAGAAGCTCAAGCGAACCCTCCCTGAGCCTGCGGTACACCGCGGATGCCTCCCCCGCGGACAGGGAGCTGTTTATAAAAGCCGCGGGTATGCCGTTTTCGCACGCAGCGTCCACCTGGTCCTTCATCAGGGAGATAAGCGGGCTTATGACAACAACCGTGCCTTCCATTATCCGGGCCGGCAGTTGATAGCAGAGGGATTTCCCCCCGCCTGTGGGCATTACCGCAAAGACGTCCCTTTTTTCAAGTATGTTTTCGATAATGGCCTCCTGATTGGGGCGGAACGCCTCAAATCCGAAGACCTTCTTCAAAGTATCGATTATCTGCATGGTTAATCCTGCCCCCGCCTCCCTCCCGGCGGGAGCGGGATGGGAGATGAACTATTAAACCGGAGGTTATTATAACACGTTGCATAAACCTTACAGTGGCATAAATATATCACATGCGGGCAGTAGAGTCTGCCGGAAAAGCTTTATCTGCGATACCTTCAGGGAATATTCCGCACGGCATTTTGACGTCTTTTGAACTTCACTCTCCGTTATTTCCTGC
>JAADFS010000207.1 GCA_013152795.1 Deferribacteres bacterium | reverse complement strand
TCAAGCTGCGATGTACAATATTATTTTCTAAATCTATAACCACCACGCTGACTTGACGAGTGCCCTTGAGAATATTAGCTTGCAAAATAATAATTGCACTACTGAAAATATTAACAACCTAAAAAAGCGCCTTCTGGGGGTCAGTATATAACATTCCTTCAGCACTAATATCCTCGTCAATATCCGGCCAATGTATACTATATCCATCCCCTATAATTTCATAGTTAGCTCGCTGTTCAGGTGTTGCCTCAGATAACCGCCATGACCACGCAAGAGGAACACTGATTACCCGCCCATCAACAAGATAGGCTACTATGGCATCATCCGTAACTTTTACATCCTTTATCCTTACTTCCTGAATCTTAACCGCAGTGCTCATGCCATGCCTCCACTATCTTTTTCCTATTAGTATAAATGATTTCTCGTATAGTATTTAGCTCCCTTGATGTAAACCCATAATTTTTGCTTAACACAATAGGCTCTAACCAAAACTTACAGACATTCTTCTCTCTTTGAACATGTATACCTTACAGTGGCATTAAATATCGCCAGCGGGGCAGAGGAATCTGCCGGGAAAGCTTTATCTGCGATTCCTTCAGGAGATATTCCGCACGGCATATTGTTTTTTTAAAGCAACCCCTCCCCCTTAACTTAAGAGGAGGGGTAAATATCCCCTCCTGCACCATGAACTCTGAACTTTATTCCCCGGCTGACTCCTCTGCCCGTTTATGCAACATTAAGGTTTATTTTATTCGCACCATTTGTGATCTAAGATGAGCTGGTATATCATCAAGAAATGCTATTTTAAGCTCTTTTCCATCAATTATTAATGATGAGGTTTTTTCCGCTAATGTCGCAGTAATATTATCTGGTAGTTTCCACATAGCGCCTGTAGCAGGATCAACAATCAACAAGCCAATCAATCCTCCAAATAGGAAATTACCAATATACCATCCGTCCAGTTCTTTTTCGATGAACATGGTTTGAGCTTCATAGCCAGATTTCTCGAAAGTTACAGCGTAGCTCGCTCCAGAAAAGAAACCTGCACCACTTTTTAAAGTCACAGTGGTGGGTGTTTTCCCTTTGTAAATTGGCATGCCCTTCTTGTCTTTGATTGTTATGGTTGCACCCTCAGGGAAACTATTTATCGAAACTGGATAATTTGACTTGCTGACAATACTGGCACATCCAAAAACAAATAATATAACCATTGTTAATAAAACAGATATAATTTTAAACATTTGGTCCCCTCTCTTTATAGATTTTGAGATCAATTTTTACTTGCCTGCGTTTAACTATATAACCACCTCCTTTCATTAAGCCTTAGCAGATAGAGACTCACGCCTCTGTCGCCCCTAAGCAAGTTCCCAGCACACAGCTTACGCCCGCTGTAAGGGTCTGTTCTACCAGAATCCGGCAGTCAGATCACTTAAATATGCTTTCTAAAAAATATAATCAGGCCGGTTTGATAAATAATATCCGTCAATCACTACAAGTTACCCCTTGTAGTGTACACGGTTGTAATGTGGTCTCAGCACCACCCGCTCTTCTTCAGGGAAATCTTAAGAATAGAGCCCTGACCAGCCTCTTTCTGTGCTATCCCCCGACAGAATTTCTTATATTCCCTTTCCTCATCGGAGCGGCAGTGAGTGGACGCAGACCAGTTGATCTACGCATGTCTGCACGAGCTTTTTGGCTTGAGTAACGATTTTAATCTGGTTTGCATAAATGCCATGCCCTCTTAAACCTTCTTGATGAGAAAAACAAGGATTGTATATGATATTTCAGCTCAGTTCGATTTGTCAATGAAAATAAACACCCCCCCTGCCCCTCTGCCCCCACCCTTCACTTCTTGACTATTAATCCCCTGCACGTTATATTTTTGTATGTCCCTGAAATACAAGCCGTTGCTGTTTGACAGAATAAAAACCCGCAAACTGGGGGCGAGAAAGAGCAAGGTCAGTCTCGAAAAACTCGGCAAACCCTTCATTAAAAAAGGCGGTTTCGATTCTTTTCTCGACAGCCTCCCCGATATCCTCGCTGCAAGCGACCTCAAAGCGGTTGTCAACGCGGTTGTCAGGGCAAGGGAAAAACACAGGCCTGTAATCCTCGGCATGGGGGCGCACCCGGTGAAGGTCGGCCTTACACCGGTTATCATCAACCTGATGGAGAATAATGTGATTACGGCCGTTGCCATGAACGGCGCCTGTATTGTCCATGACTACGAGCTCAGCCTCACGGGCCGTACATCAGAGGACGTGGATGCCGAGCTCTGCAGGGGGACCTTCGGCATGGCGGAGGAAACCGGTACGGGACTGAACACGGCGATTAACGAGGGTGTGAAAAAGGGATACGGCATCGGCAGGGCTGTGGGAGAGTATATACTGCATGGCAAGGCCGCCTACAAAGACCTGAGTATACTCTCAGCGGCTTCAAGACTGGACATCCCGGCAACCGTGCACGTTGCGGTGGGCACTGATATCATCCACATGCACCCCCAAGCGGACGGCCCATCCATCGGCGAGGGGAGCATGAGGGACTTCAGGCTCTTTTCGGCGGTCGTCTCGGACCTCAGAGGCGGCGTGTATATCAACCTCGGCTCCGCCGTGATCATGCCCGAGGTTTTTTTAAAGGCAGTGGCAGTCACAAGAAACCTGAAATACAATGTCAAAGACTTCACAACTGTAAACATGGACTTTATACAGCACTACAGGAGCCGTGAAAATGTCCTGAGACGCCCCGTCCTCTCCGGCGGCAGGTCATATGCCCTCACAGGCCACCACGAAATAATGTTTCCGCTCCTGGCCGCCGCGGTGATGGAGAAGATATGACCCCTGTCGTCGACCCGGACCTCTGCATAGGCTGTGGAAACTGCGAGGAGATCTGCCCGAGCGTCTTTCAGCTCATCGACGAAAAATCCGTTGTGGTTGACCCCGAAGCATGCGATTTTTCCGAATGCTGCGAGGCAGCGGCCGAGAACTGCCCCGCAGAGGCGATAACTCTTGAGGAAGATGCATAAGGGATTTGCTCTCAGGGCCTTTGTTCTCATCATCGTCATAGCCATGGGCGTTGCCCTCGGCGGGTTTCTCGCCCTTATCAGGGGCGTTCCCCGCATAGAGGAGATTAAAGGCTACAGGCCGGCAAACGGCACAAAGGTCTATGCGGACGATGACACCCTTATAGGTGAATTTAAAATCGAAAAGGGTGAATATGTCCCCCTCTCCAAGATACCGGAGAATCTCATAAGGGCGGTGGTGGCGGTTGAAGACTCCAGGTTCTGGGTCCACAAGGGTATAGATTTTATTGCAATTGGAAGGGCACTGACAAGGGATATACGGGCCGGGCGGATCAAGGAAGGCGCCAGCACAATCACCCAGCAACTGGCAAAGGTGGTCTTCCTCTCGCCTGAGAGGACGGTTGCAAGAAAATTAAAGGAGGCCACCCTGGCCTTCAGGCTCGAAAAAAACCTGACCAAGGAAGAGATACTCGAGCTCTACCTCAACAAGATATATTTCGGCCACGGCGCGTACGGCGTGGAGTCGGCCGCCAAGGTATATTTCGGCAAGCCTGTCTCTGATGTCACGCTTGCCGAGGCCGCGCTCCTCGGCGGCCTTATCAAGGCCCCCAGCAGGTACTCCCCCTACAATAACATCCACAGGGCAAAGGAGAGGCAGCTCATCGTCCTGAAGAGGATGAATGAGGTCGGCTACATAAGCGAGAAGCAGGTGAAAGAGGCGTACGAGCAGCCGCTTTATCTGTCCAGCGTGAGGCAGGAGAAGTTTTCCCCGAATTATTTCCTCGAATACGTCAG
>JAADFS010000206.1 GCA_013152795.1 Deferribacteres bacterium | reverse complement strand
ATGATCGTCAGCCCCGTGCCCGGTACAACGAGGGATGCGGTTGATTCGATATGTTCGTATTATAAGAAGAAATATATTCTCGTGGATACGGCCGGAATCCGCAGAAAGGGCAAGATGGCGAAAACTGTTGAAAGATATTCGTTTATGAGGACAGTGAGAAATATCGAAGACTGCGATGTGGCCCTCATAGTGCTGGATGCATCAGAGGGTGTTGTTGAAATGGACCAGAAGATAGCAGGGCTTGTCCATTCCGCCAGAAAGGGGGCTGTTATTCTTCTGAATAAATGGGATATTGTAGATAAGGACCATATCACGGCCGAGCGCATGAAGGAGCAGGTTTATGAGAAGCTGTGGTTTATGCGTTATGTACCTGTACTGACAATATCGGCATTGAGCAGGAAAAGGGTCACCAAGCTCTTTCCTCTGGTCGATAAGATTATGGAGGAGGCCGGCAAGAGAATCAGCACCAGGCAGCTCAATCTGTTTTTAAAGAAGGTGCTTTCACTGCAGGAACCGCCCATGTATAACGGCAGGAGGGTAAAGATATACTATATTACCCAGGTGAAAACGAATCCCCCGGGCTTTCTGATATTTACAAACAGAAAGGAGGGGATCAGGGAACAGTATATAAAGTTTCTTGAAAATCAACTGCGGGACAAATTTGCCTTTGAAGGGGTGCCGGTTGAATTTTATGTAAGGCAGAGAAAACAGAAGCAACAATGAATCTCATAATAAGGTCTCTCGGCAACAGTCTGAAATTTTTTTTCAAGGATGAATGTTTTTACCTCGCTGCCTCGATAACCTATTTCCTTATCGTGTCACTGGTTCCTTTAAGCATGCTGTTCGTCGCGCTTTTCGGTTATATACTGGGAGGCAACCGCGAACTGTATGATTTTTTGCTTGCAAAGCTGATCAATTCCTTCCCCAAGGTCACATCAGGGATCACCAGTGAGCTCAGAAATGTCATCACATACAAGGGCATAAGCTGGATAACATCTTTTATTTACGGATTCCTGTCCCTGCAGCTTTTTTATTCCGTGGAACATGCAATGAACGTGATATTCAGGGTTCCGAAAAAGAGGCATTTCCTCCTGTCACTGTTCTGGAGCATGTGCATTGTCACGCTTGTGATAGTCTTCTGGTTCCTGTCATTCGCCGTAAGTTCCATTGCAGGGATATTCAGGCAGTATCCCATAAATCTTTTCGGCGTGGGCATCGGATATAAGGCGGCCATATTTTTAAGGTATTTCGCGCCGTTCATACTGATATCATTAACCTTCACCGCGGTTTACAAGATCGTACCGCACGTGAAGATATCCCTGCGGGACGCATTCTCCGGCGCGCTGCTTGTTGCAGTGCTGTGGGAGCTGGCCAAGCATGTATTCACCTGGTTTGTGAGAAATATTTCATATATAGGTGCTATTTACGGCTCCCTCACCACGTTTATTCTTTTTCTGTTATGGATGTATTATCTATCGTGCATTTTTCTGCTGGGCGGGGAGTTTGTAAACAATTTAAGCAGGAGGCATCATGCAGGAGCTGACAGGTAAGGAAGTAGAGGTCAGGACCATGGATATTTCGTACAGGGGCATACTCGTCGAGATCGGGGAGAGGGACATCCATCATCTCCAGGCGGAGACCGGGTGGATCGTGGTTCCCGTCGAAAAGGTTGTGGAGATAAAGGCGGTATAGCCCTTAATGTTGCATAAACGGGCAGAGGAGTTGCGGGTTGCGGGTTGCGAGTTCAAAGTTCAAAGTTCTGAGTTCTGAGTTCTGGGTGCAGGAAGAAACAAGTCACCCCTCCCCCTTGGGAGGGGGGTAGGGGGCTGAGCTGTCACCCCTGAAGGTATCGCAGATAGGGCTTCCCCGGCACGGGCGGTATTTTGTGCCTTTGTAAGGTTTATGAGGAGGAAAAATGGTTTTCGGCAGGCAGTTCACCATCCAGACAAGAGGTTTTTCGGATATCAAAGACATCACGGGCAGGGTAGGGGATATTGTCCGTGAATCCGGGATAAGGAACGGGATAGTACATATCTTTGCAGTAGGCTCTACGGCATCGGTTACAACGATCGAATATGAGCCGGCCCTGGTTGAAGACATGAGGGACCAACTGGAGAGGTTCGCACCAAGCTCCATGCACAGCCGGCATTCTCAGACATGGGGTGACGATAACGGCTTTTCACACATCCGCGCGAGTTTCATGGGGCCGGGGATGACGGCGCCTGTTTCCGGCGGGGATTTGGTTCTGGGGACATGGCAGCAGATAGTCGTTGTGGACCACGACAACCGCCCGCGGTCAAGGAAGATCTTTGTCCAGGTAATGGGGGAATGAAAGGGCCGCAGGCTTAATACGCGATATCAACCCATGTCACCGAGTTCATACTGGATGATACTTATCGCCGATAGAGGAGCGGTCTCTGTGCGGAGTATCCGCGGTCCGAGGGACGCCCTGATAAAACCCGTTCTGACCGCATATTCTGCCTCTGCCCCTGAAAACCCTCCTTCAGGCCCTACAAGCAGTGTGACCTTCCCGGTACCGCCGAAGCTCCTTAAGAGTTTTTTCAGATTTCTTTCTTCATGCCCTTCGGCGAAGATTATTTTTAAAAGCCCTCCCTCAGCCTTACCCTTTTCCTCCTGTGGGGGCAGGTTCCCGCTATCTATTTCATCCCGTGGCGGGAAAGGATGTAGGGCAGGGTGGTCATATGCAGCCTGACTTCTCAGAAACTCCATGAAATCACGGGGGGATTCGACTTCAGGAATCTTCGCCCTGCCCGACTGTTGTGATGCTGCGAGGGCGATCTTCCGCCACCGTGCCACCCTGTGGGTGTGTCTTACCAGGGAGCGTTCGGTGATTAAGGGGATGATTTTCGACACGCCGAGTTCGGTTGATTTCTGTACTATAATATCCATCTTTTCCCCTTTTGGTATCCCCTGTGCAAGGGTGATCGAGATGGAGGATTCGGCGGAATATGATTCTTTCCTGATTACTTCAGCAACCACCTCTTTCTTATGGACTGAAACCACCCTGCATTCATACCTGAAGCCACGGCCGTCAAGGGCCGTCAGAGTCTCGCCGGGCTGCACCCTGAGAACGAGTGCAAGATGACGTGCGTTTTCTCCGGTGATGATGATTCTCCCGGATGCAAGCTCTTCAGGTGGAAGGAATATTCGGATCATGATATGTTACCTGTGCCCGACGAATATTTCGTCAATGTATGGGACATTGGAATGTTATTATTGTATCACAAGGGGGACTGAGTTGAGAGTTCGAAGTTAAGGGTGCAGGGTGCGGTTGTCAGGGTGCAGAAAATGAGACACGTCCCCCTTCCCTTGGCGGGGGGTAGGTGTCGCCATATCTTAAGGGACACCCCGTTCAACATCGGGAGTGGGGAATGTTATATAATATTTCCGTCATGAGCAAACAGAAGAAGGCATTTAATACCGGCAGACTGCGTATCGGCGACAACTGGAACGCCATCACCATAATAGCCCTTTCACAGAGTAATCCCCTCAAGGCTATAGCGGAATTCGTGGAAAACAGCATCGACGCCGGGGCAGGAAATGTGTCGATAATCAGGGGAAAGGAAAAGGGGAGGCACTATCTGAAGATCATTGATGACGGCGAAGGTATACCGAAAGACGGTGAGGGGCTGCCCGATTTCAAGTATGTAGCCACACATATATGCGATTCCATCAAGAGACAGATGAAGAAGGAGGGGGCAAGCGGGATACAGGGGGAGTTCGGGATCGGACTTCTGAGCTTCTGGACCGTGGGGGAAGAACTCAGCCTCGTATCTTCCTCGAAAGACGGCAGGGCTTATGAGATGAGGATGAGCAAGGGTTCTCCCAGCTATTCCATACTGCAGAAGCGGACACTGATACCCGTCAGGGGTACGGAACTGACGGTTTCACCGCTGCTGCCCGGGGTGAAGTCTCTGAGCGGTGAAAAGATTCAGCGCTACCTCGCCTCAGAGCTCAGAGACCGCATAAAAAAGACCGGCGTTGTAATAAAGATACTGGACAGGACTGCAAGGAAGCAGATGCTCGTTGAACCGAGGGAGTTCAGCGGAAGGCTGCTGCACCGGCTGCCTCAGCCTGAGTCCGATCTGGGCGAGATATATGTAGAGCTTTATCTGAACGAATCAAGCAGTGAAAACAGGGTCGGGCTTTACCGGGCCGGGACAAGGGTGCTGAACTCACTGTCCGAACTGGACCGTTTTGCCACAGAACCGTGGACGTCCGGCTGGCTTGAGGGGATTATTGATGTCCCGTTTCTGAACCTGACACCGGGGACAAGAAGCGGCATAATACATGATCGGAATTTTTCAGCGTTTTCTGAATCCGTCAGGCCCCTTGAAGAGAAACTCAAAGAGATAATCATGGAGCAGAAGCGGGCTGAAGAGGAGCGCGCGAGCAGGAAGATACTGAAGACTGTTCAGAAAGCGCTCAAGGAGGCGATCCTGGCCCTGCCGAGGGAGGAATATGACTGGTTCGATATTCATACCGCCTCAGGGAAAGGGCAGAAGCCTTCCACGGCTGAAGAAGAAACAGTGGACGCCCAAAAGGCAGCGCCATCCGGGGATGGGTCATCGTCTGCGCAGAAGGAATTTTTTGAATTCGCGGGGCCGCTGTACAGCGTGCGTATATCTCCGGCATCGTCTGTTGTCCCTGTGAACAGTGAAAAGAGATTCAGGGCCGTGGCAAGGGATAAGAACCGCCGGCTTGTGGAGGATGGACTCAGGTTTTCATGGAGGATCAAGGAAGGGCCGGGAGTGCTTGAGAATCCTAATGAGGAAATCGTCACTTACCGGGCGCCCGCAGAGCCTGCCCTGGTTGAACTTGAGGTGACGGCAATGCAGGATACTGAATCAGTTACAGGCGAAGCACTGATCACCGTAACGGATACGATTTTACCGAAGCAGGAGGGTGGATCAGCACCGGGGAAGGGCCTTCCCGGTTACACATTCAGACGCGCCCCCGGGGAACTCTGGCGCTCGCGGTATGATGAAAAACAGAATGTCATCGTGGTAAACAACGGCCACAGGGACTTTGTTTACGCGTCAAAGAACAGGATGAGAAAGCTGCGCTATATTTGCCGTCTCTTTGCAAAGGAGCTTGTATATAAGAACTTTCCCGGCATGCCCGCGGATCAGTTGCTTGAGAGGATGATAGAACTCGGGCTTTATACGGAAGAGCATCTGAAGTAAGGACAAGGGACTTTGGGTTGCTTCATCGCTTGCTACGAGGCTGAATCTGCGATTGATCGACAGGTCGGCAGGCAGATTCTAACGGTTTTGCCCAGGACACGCAGGAATGATAATGAGGTAATTTTCTTCCAATATATCTCAAAACAAACTTCGGAGAAGTCGGTTCTACTACCCTCCCATCTTTCAGATGTTTATGAAATGGAAAGGTGGAAATATCTCTGTGATGAGGGGCGTTGTCATAGTTTGTTGGGCCAAAGTATTTCCGGATATTGGATGATAATACGATGGGTGATGTTGAACTCTCTTTCAAGGGATTCTTTTTTTAACGGATGCAGGGATCTTTTTGCTTGACAAGGGGGCCTTTTAATTAAAGGCAACTGGTTCTCATCGTCGCACATAATGAAAATCCTGACCGGCTCACTTTTTGAGTCCAACTGCTGCATACGGATAATAAGCTCGTCGGGAATGCCGAAAGACCGCGGCCCGGACGGCGGCAGCTGTTTTTTATCTTCCGGAGGGGCGACAGTTCCCGGATAAGCAATCAGGACTCCCCACATTGGGGCGAATTCAGCGACAGCCTTTACTGGCGAGGATATGTCGCACTTATAGGTTTTGTGTTCGGGCGGGGGGGGGACATTTGGTAATTTTTTCATTTGCTACTGTTTTGTTTCGGCTTTTACTAAACCCGGAGTTGTTTGTTAACATTTTCACTGTTATATCGCTACAGTGTTGACAAGAACCTTTTCGTCTGAAAATATTCACGGTATTCCGGATCAAAAGGGTTTTCTTCACATTCCGGCCCTGTACCGCATCTGTTTCTTAAGCAAAATCAGGAGCATTTGTAAACAATGAAGACTCGACCCCTGACCTTCATTTGTATGAAATATTATATTTTGATGCAGCCATGCGCAATCGTTTGTCAGCAGTCCATAGTGGTATGCCTGTTAAAAATGACGATGCCAA
>JAADFS010000205.1 GCA_013152795.1 Deferribacteres bacterium | reverse complement strand
AATGCGGACGAGGGCGAGCCCGGAACCTTCAAGGACAGGCCCATACTGGAGAAAAACCCGCACCTGCTGATAGAGGGCATGGTTATATCGGGATATGCCCTGGGCGCCGAGTACGGTTATATCTATCTCAGGGGCGAATACCCTGCTGCCAAGGATATCCTTGAGGGGGCCATAGAACAGGCATACAAAGAGAATTTTCTCGGGGACGATATCCTCGGTAAAGGTATAAAGTTCCGGCTTTCCGTGCACCAGGGGGCGGGCGCATATATCTGCGGCGAGGAGACGGCCCTCATTGAATCAATCGAGGGCAAAAAGGGACAGCCCAGGACCAAGCCGCCCTTTCCGGTGAATGTGGGTGCATGGAGTATGCCGACTATTGTCAATAATGTCGAAACACTCTCGAATATCCCTTATATCGTCGAGATCGGAGGGGAGGCATATTCAGCGATAGGCAGCAGCGACTGTCCGGGCCCCAAGCTCTACTGCGTAAGCGGTTTTGTCGAAAAGCCGGGTGTGTATGAGCTTCCCATGGGCACGAGCCTCAGGGACATCATCTATAAACACGCCGGTGGAATCAAAAACAACGGCAAGCTGAAGGCAGTGATCCCCGGCGGCATCTCCACGCCGGTCCTTCCTGCCGACGGCATAGACTGTGCGATGGATTTTGTGGCAATGCCCAAGGCCGGCAGCATGCTCGGCTCTGGAGCGGTGATAGTCATGGACGAATCGGTCTGCATGGTCAGGGTGACCTACAGGGCCCTGAAATTCTTTGAGCACGAGTCCTGCGGAAAGTGCACCCCGTGCAGGGAAGGCACGGACTGGCTCAGGAAGATACTCGAGCGGATAGAGCACGGAAAGGGAAAGGAAGGGGATATCGAACTCCTTTCCGATGTTGCAGGGGTGATGTCCGGCAGGACATTCTGCCCCCTCGGAGACGGCGCCGCGGGCGTGGTTACAGGAATGATAAAACACTTCAGGAATGAATTTGAGGAACATATCAAGGATAAACAGTGTAAATTCAGGAATTGAATAAATGATGTTGCGAGGTGCACGTTGCGGGTTTTCTCCGTCCTTAACCCGTAACACGCAACCCGCAACCCGTAACTGATATGATAACTCTGACTATCAACGAAAAAGAGATTACGCTGGACAAGCCCATGTCCGTGCTTGACGCCGCCAGGAAGGCCGGCATCAAGATACCGACGCTCTGCCATCACGAGGCGCTGAAACCCTACGGCGGATGCAGGCTCTGTGTGGTGGAGGTGGAGAGGATGCCGAAACTGCAGAATTCCTGCACACTGATGGCTGCGGACGGCATGGTGGTGAGGACGGAGTCCGAGGAGATATCGAGGACACGGCGCGGGATACTGGAATTCCTGCTCATAAACCACCCGCTTGACTGCCCTTACTGTGACAAGGCAGGGGAGTGCGAGCTGCAGGACCTTGTCAACAAGTACGGGCCCACCACGGGCAGGTATACCGAGGAGAAGAGAAAGGTTCCCGAAAGCCACAAAGACCATATCCTTGCAAGGAATATGGAGAGGTGCGTTGTATGCACCAGGTGTGTGAGGATGTGCAACGACGTGCAGGGCGCCTCGGCCATCAGCGTTATAGGAAGGGGAAACCGCTCGAGGGTTGAGCCCTTCTCATCGGAGTCCTTCAACTGCGAGTACTGCGGCAACTGCCTGACGGTATGCCCTGTGGGCGCCATCTTAAGCCGCCTGTATATTCACAGCTTCAGGCCCTGGCAGTTGGACAGGGAAGTGGAGACCGTGTGCTCATACTGCGGTGTCGGATGCTCGCTCGTGGTTCAGGTCAGGGATGACTCCATAAAGCGCGTAATCCCCAGGATGGACCTCGGGGTGAACAGGGGCCTCCTCTGTTCAAGGGGCCGGTTCGGCTATGAATACATACACAGCGACGACAGGCTCAGGACGCCGCTTGTGAGAAAAAACGGCACGCTCCAGCAGGCCACGTGGAGCGAGGCCCTTGATATTGTCGCCGCAAAACTAACGGCGATTAAAAACGGAGAAGGCGGCGCCTCCATTGCGGGCATTGCCTCGCCGAGATGCACAAACGAGGACAATTACGTATTTCAGAGATTCATGAGGACGGCATGCGGGACTAATAATATAGACTCTGTTTCAAGGACCGGCTTTGCGGCCGCGCAGAAATACTTTGAGGCCCTGTTAGGACAGGGGATAACGGCCAATCTCCTGGACGGTCTTAAAAATTCAGAGACAATCCTGGTCATCGGCGATGATCCCGCGGCGGTGAACCCGGTGCTCGGCCTTTCCATAAGAGAGGCTGCGAGGCGCGGCGCGAATGTGATCGTCATCGGCTATGCAAAGGGACTGGACAAGTTTCAGACCCTGCAGGTGATTCCCCGGGTATTCAGGGAGGCCGAGGTCCTTGAGGAGGTTCTGACGGGTGTCTTCAGTGACAAGGGCGTGCGGGGTGATACGCCCTATGTGGATAAAGGTATCAGGGAGCTTTCCGACAGGGTCTCCGGCAAAAAGACCGGCATCAAAGGCATTGATGAAACGGTGGAAAAACTGCTGCAGAGCGCATCCACATCCATTGTCCTCGGCATGGATATTGTCCAGCGTTCGGACGGCCACAGGGCGCTGTTCGCGGTGGCAGGGCTCACCTACCTGCTTGAGGCAAGGCTCTACCTGCTCTCCGGCAGGCCGAATGAGCAGGGACTTATTGATACAGGCTGTGTGCCTGACATGCTTCCGGGAGGAAGGCCGGTTAATGTTCCGGACTTCAGGGGCAAATTTGAGGCGGCATGGAAGGCCGCTGTCCCGGACACGGAGGGACTGACCCTGCTGGAGATCATCGAAGGCGCCAAAAAGGGCAATATCAAGGCCCTCTACGTGATGGGAGACAACCCGGTACGCAATATTCCGCACAGCTCTTTTGTAAAAGAGGCACTGCAGTCCCTTGATTTTCTTGTTGTCCAGGATATATTCCTTTCCGAGACTGCGGAGATGGCCGATGTCGTGCTTCCCGCCCTTGGATGGACGGAAAAATCCGGGACATATACCAATCTTGAACGGAGGATCCAATTGCTGAGAAAGGCGGTGGAGACATCCTCGGGCATGGAGGACTGGCGGATTCTCTCGGAGCTTTCCCGCAAGATGGGAGTGCCGGCGAACTACTCCGAATCAGAGGATGTCATGCGTGAGCTGGCAAGGGTCTCTCCGCTGCACCGTGACCTGACTTACGGAGAAATAGCGGCGGGGGATGCGCTGTGGCCTTACCACGGCGAGCCCCTCAGGGGAGAGATGTACGAGGTGCCCGAGATAGTGGATGCGGCGAGAGACTACAATGCGGATTTCTATCTTGCCGTTGACAAGCCGCTGTTTCACTCAGGCACGCTCTCAAGGAGGTCACGGGCGCTTATGAAGATATGTCCGGAGGCAACCGTCAGGATCGGTGCGGCCGGTGCGGCAAGGCTCGGGTTGAAAGATGGGGATAAGGTCAGGCTGTCCACATCAGCAGGCTCGTGCGAGGCGCCTGTGTCCATTGATGAGACCATCGTGGACAACAGGGTGTTCCTGAGCGGCAATTTCACGGGCAGCGGCGTCTATGATTTGATGAACTTCAGTATTGATAATATTACAAAGGCTCCCGGTACAGAGGGATGCGAAGTGAAAATAGAAAAAATAGAGGGTAGGGGTTGAATATGCCGGAATGGCTCTGGATATTTATCAAGGTTTTCATCGTGGTCAATGTGCTGATGCTGCATGTGGCATATGTAGTGTACTTTGAGCGCAAGGTGATAGGCCACATGCAGGCAAGGCTCGGACCCA
>JAADFS010000204.1 GCA_013152795.1 Deferribacteres bacterium | reverse complement strand
TGATTGCCTCTGTCAAACGCCGGTACCTCTCCTCGCTCTTGCGCAGGTCTTCTTCCGATTTCTTCAACAGGTTCTTGTAATCAAGCTCCTTGACCACCCTTTTTATCAGGTGCGGAAAGATGTCTATGAAATCATTGCCCTTTACTATGTAATCCATTGCGCCCAGCTTCATCATCTCAACCGCTATCTGTTCGTTCCCCTGCCCGGTCACTATAATGAAGGGGACATCGTATTTCTTTTCTATAAGGGTTTCAACAAGCTGCTTTCCGTTCATGTCGGATATATCGTAATCAAGGAGTAAAATCGAATGCCGGTTATCAGCCACCTTGGCAAGGGCATCGGCTCCATTGAGGACTCCCTCTGTGCGGAAACCCTCCCTTTGCAGGGTTCTCTGGATCAGGCGGTTCAGGCCCTCATCATCCTCAACAACGATTATGGTGGGCGGGGCGTTCATCTCTTTATTTTATGGTAACTATGAAGGAGGGAAGCGATGATGTTTAAATTCCCTGCCGGGCATATTCTGAGGCTGTTGAAACGGAAATCTCTCTTCAAGGTTTTCCCCTACTAAATTACAACGTTGCCGTTTGTATAGTAGCAACAGTATTTATGCCCTGTCAAGAATATCTTATAAAAATCATTAACTCATCGGTAATTCAGTCAATATAGCCACCCGCGTGCGTTTTTTTGTATAATGATGTTCAGGGGGGGCTGTAAGAGTCCCCTGAATGCATGCCCGGTGGAATATCTTGAAATTTCCCCGGGTCACGGAGGTTATATCTGATGATCGCTTGTGATGAATTGAGAAATAAACTGAATGAAATCAGAACGAGGATTGACGCCCTCAGGAGGTATCTTTGATGTCCCTTCCAAACGGGAGCATATCAATGCCCTTGAAAAAAAGCTGCAGGCCGGTGACCTGTGGAACGACCCCGCCAGGGCCCGGGAACTGCTGAAAGAAAAATCCGCCATTGAAAATTCCCTTCAGCCTTTTGATTCAATAGAAAAAAAACTTGAGGATATCGACATTCTTCTTGCGCTTTCGGAAGAAGAAGGCGGAGAAGCGCTCCTGGAGGACGCTGAAAAGACTATGGAGGACCTCGTCGCGGAGCTGGACGCGATGGAGCTCAGAAGCACGCTTTCCCTGAAGGAGGACCGGAATAACGCCATACTGAGTATCAACCCGGGCGCCGGGGGAACAGAGAGCCAGGACTGGGCCCAGATTCTGATGAGGATGTACATGAGATGGGCTGAGCGGAGCGGCTTTCAGGTGAAAATAGTCGACCTGCTCCCCGGTGAAGAGGCGGGAATAAAAACCGCCACATTAACCATCACAGGCCAGTACGCCTACGGATACCTCAAGGGCGAAGCCGGCGTGCACCGGCTTGTGAGGATTTCCCCCTTTGATACGAATAAAAGACGCCATACATCATTCGCCGCTGTGCTCGTCTATCCTGAGATAAGCGAAGATATCGATATGGAGATCAAAGACGACGAACTGAAAATAGATACATTCAGGGCGTCCGGCGCCGGGGGCCAGCACGTAAACAAGACCTCTTCCGCGGTCCGGCTCACACACCTGCCGACAGGCATCGTCGTCAGTTGCCAGAACGAAAGATCGCAGCACAAGAACAGGGCCATGGCGCTCAAGATACTCAAGGCGCGCCTTTACTTATTGAAGAAAAAAGAGCAGGAAGAAAAAATGGAGGAATTCATAGGAGAAAAAAAGGAGATTGCATGGGGCAGCCAGATAAGGTCATATATCCTGCAGCCATATCAGCTCATAAAAGACCACCGCACAGGATATGAGACAGGCAATGTAAATGCCGTACTGGACGGCGATATCAACAGTTTCATAAGGGAATACCTGTTGATGAAAAAAGAGCATGCCAAAACCGGGGGTGAGGGATAAACGCAACTACTTAACGTTGCACATTTTTCCTGCCCCCTGACAACTGTACTCTCTGAAGGGCGGCATTCTTATGCAACTGCAAGACAAATATAATATAATGTATAATAAGTTCACGGGCGATTAGCTCAGGGGGAGAGCACTGCCTTCACACGGCAGAGGTCGGTGGTTCGAAACCACCATCGCCTACCATTTTCTGCACTATACCGAAATCCTTATTAACCCGAGGGGAAAAATCTTCATCCCCCGGGTTAATGAGGAACTCTCCCGAATCACCATAGAATCTCCTCTTGACAATACAAGTTGCTTATTTGCACAATAGTGCAATTATTGGCTTCTGCCACTACCGTGGTTGATGTATATATATTAATCTTACAAACAGGAGGTGTTTGGTATGTTGTTCGCTATCATCGGGCTCTTGGCGGTCCTGGTGGCTGGTGGATTCTGGGTCTTTATTTCGAGTATGGCCAGTTTTGAAACCCCGAAATGCGGATCCACATAGAACATGCAGACAACTGCAGGGGCCGTCGCCTGTCGGCCCCCTGCGCGGTAACATCAAAAATCCGGGTTATTTCTTCCTTTCAAACAGCAAGCCCGCAGCAAGGACAAACACAACCGAGGCAATCACCAGGACAGCCAGATCAGTGATTATGGAGAAGTCAGCCATCCCGCTGTTAGGCAATATGGAATGTTTCAGCGCATCTATACCGTAGGTCAGCGGATTCAATTTTGACAGTATCTTCAGTATGGCCGGGAGCCTGTTGACGGGGTACATTGCGCCGGAGAGGAAAAACATGGGCATCACTATAAAGTTCATGATAACGCTGAAACTCTCAAAGCTCTCATAAAACGTCGAAATGATTATACCGAGGGATGATATGCAGAATGAAAGCAGAACAGCGATTAATATTGTATTGAGCACCGCGGGGAAATTCAGTTTTATTCCGAGAAATGGAAAAAACATGAGTATGACGGCAGCCTGAATGACGGAAACAACGGTGCCGCTCAGCGCCTTGCCCACGACTATGGAAAATCTCGATACCGGCGCAACGAGTATCTCTTTCATCAGCCCGAACTCCTTGTCCCATATAATGGAAATGGATGAAAAAATGGAGCTGAACAGTATGGTCATCCCGATAATACCGGGAAATATGAACTGCATGTAATTTATTCCCATACCTGGAGTGACAAATCTCGACATGCCACCGCCCACAAGAAAAAGCCACAGCACAGGACGCGCCAGCGCAGAGACAAGCCTGCTCTTCTCGCGCACCAGCTTTTTGAATTCCCTGACTACCAGGACATAAACCGCGTTAACCTCTATCAAATCTCCTCCTGTATGCGCGGACCGCCTCTTTAACGGCATCGCCGGACGACAATGCGTCCTCCCTTATCTCTTTCCCCGTGATTTTCAGGAAGACGTCATTCAGCGTAGGTCTCTGCACCCTGATCGACTGCACTGTCTCACCGATTGTTTTTATAATCCCGGGGATGCAGGCATCCCCCCTGGCGAATGTAAAGTATATTTCTCCGTCCCTCTCCGACACATCCAGATTGAATAATCTCTCTATTTCGCGCCGCGCCCTCCTGTTATCCGATGTCCTTATATAAACGACATCGCCACCTAGGGTCTTTTTAAGCTCATCAGGGCTCCCGGCGACAATGATTTTCCCGTTGTCGATAATGGCTATCCTGTTGCAGACCTCGGCCTCTTCCATGTAGTGCGTGGTCATAAATATCGTCACATTCTGTGTCCGGGGGAGTTTCACGATAAACTCCCACAGGTTGGCCCTTGTCTGCGGGTCAAGCCCGAGTGTCGGCTCGTCAAGGAACAGGACGCGGGGCCTGTGCAGGAGTCCGCGTACGACCTCAAGTCTCCTCTTCATCCCTCCTGAGAACTTCCTGACAAGGTCGTTTCTCCTGTCATACAGACCGACAAAATGAAGCGCATCGTGGATGCGCTCCTTCATCACGGCCCTCTTTAGTTTATACAGGTAAGCATGGAGCAGGAGGTTTTCATATGCGGTCAGGTCCTTATCAAGGGTTGAATCCTGAAAGACCACCCCTATGGACTTCCGCACATCCGACGGCTGGGATGCGCAGTCATACCCGGAGATGGATGCCTTACCGGAGGTCGGCAGGAGCAGTGTGCATAGAATGTTTATTGTGGTCGTTTTTCCTGCGCCGTTGGGTCCGAGGAAACCGAAGATAGCGCCTTCCTCCACATCAAACGACACATTATCCACCGCCGTGATATCCCCGAACTTTCTTGAGAGATTCCGAACACTGATTACAGCCATGAGAGAGTGTAACAGAAAATTCTCCGGGGAGTAAAATGTTATATTAATTATCTTTATAGCTACTATAAAAATAATTAATTTGACGCTTTGTATTTTTTATAGTATATTTTAGACAATACCATTTTATATCTCTGATCTCAAGTTAATCTTATCACATAAATAAATCAAAAGCCGTAAAAAACAGTTCATCCTTTGGGGGAGGGAGAGCCATGAGTTCTTACCTTAGGTCGAAATTTATTTTAAGCCAGCCGTTCCATCCTCTCTATGCCAAGTGAAAGGCAACGCCGGGTTATTTTCGCTTAATCTCACTGGCAAGAGGGTTTTGACGTCTCAAAACACGCTTAATGGAATCATATAACCGTGCAACTATCCAGATATATCAATGGACTGCAAGTTCCTGCGTACACGGAGAGTTGCTGCAAACATTAAGGAGGCTTTGTTATGAAAACACTCAGTCGGTATTCAATATTGCTCTTTATCCTGTTTTTGGTTTCAGCATTACCTGCAGCAGTATCGGCAAGCACCAGTGTATCGGGCATAATCAGCTCTGATACCACATGGACACTGGCAGGGAGTCCGTATATTGTGACGGGAAACGTCCTCGTAAACAGCGGCGTGACCCTTACAATTGAGCCGGGTGTCAGTGTAAAGTTTGACAGCGGGACAGGCCTCCAGGTGGACGGCACATTGATAGCAGCAGGAACGGACACGGATAATATCATCTTCACATCAAACCAGGCCGCCCCCGCCCCTGGAGATTGGGGATACATCTTTCTCACTGAGACAAGTACGGATGCGACTTACGATGCAAACGGGAATTATACGGGAGGTTCCATCCTTGAATATTGTGTTATTGAATATGCAGGCAGCGTGGCTGTCAATAACAACGGCGCATTACGTATGAACAATGCCCACCCGTTCATCAACCACTGCACGATAAGAGACAATTCGGCACCGGGTATCAATGCCTTCAATCTGGACGAAACCCTGATAATCACCAACAGCAACATCACCAATAACGCAGATACCGGAGTTATTGCAAGGAAGGTCTCCAACGCTACCAGTAACGTCCGGATCACCAACAGCAGCATCAGTAATAATGACGGCAGTGGGGTCGCAATTCTTGGTGGTTCAGCCCTTAACTCCAACAGTTCCATCATCTCCGACAATACCATAACCGCCAATACTCTTTATGGCATTGTTGTTGGCGATTATGTTATCGCTGTCATTTCCGGTAATACAATCAGCGACAACACCACAACGGGAATACACATTATCGACAGTGAAGTCACAATTTCAAACAATACCATAATCAACAACGGCGGGACTTCTTCCTCATCATGGGGCGGCGGAATATATGCCGGCTACGGCAGCAGTCTCGGCGGCTGGGGTTCTGTTACCATCAATGATAATTTCATTGACGGCAACACATCGGGGCGATCCGGGGGCGGAATCTTAACCGCTGGCATCCCAACCACCATTTATAATAACACTATAACTAATAATTCAGCAGCTAATGCAGGCGGCGGAATCTCCGGCGGAACCACCATCTCCGGCAACACAATAACCGGTAACACCGCCTCAGGCAACGGCGGCGGAATCTACGGCGGAATCACCATCTCCGGCAACATAATAACCGGTAACACCGCCTCAGCAGGCGCCGGCGGCGGAATCTTTTCCGGAGGCACCATCACCAACAACACCATTACAGGGAATTCAGCAGGTACCGCCCCTGCCGTTTATTATTCCAGCAAGATTGCGGACCGGGATTTCACAAACAACACAATAACAGGCAACACGGCAACCAGAGTTGCACCGACCTGTACAGTATCCATCAAGGGGAATCCCCTTTTCAACTACAACGACATCTTTAATAATACAGCCACATATGAGCTTTGCAACAACA
>JAADFS010000203.1 GCA_013152795.1 Deferribacteres bacterium | reverse complement strand
TTGAGATTGACGGCGTCTTTGTCGCCCACCGTGTCATAAAGATATGGCGGCACAACGGCAGGAGCCTTATCATCCAGAAAGGCGATGCAGGGGGGCAGGCGGCCGTGATCGGGAGTGAAGCCGTTGCCGGCAGGGTGGCTGCCATTGAAAAAAAGGGAAGGCTGCTGAGCATTGAAAACGGCCGGGGCAGGGTTCTGAATGAAATATCGGGTTTTAAAAACACCTTTTCCTGCCTGCTGAATTCAAAAGCGGCCGTGCGCAGGGGTAAGCCCGGACCGGAGCAGCCACCCGGTGTCTTCAGAATTTTAAGCAAGCCGTACAGGGTGGTCAACCGTTTGTTAGTGAAAATATTTTTCGCCTGATCCGCGAAGGATAGTTGCGGGTTTAACGGCTATAAGGCGATGAGATAAAGGTAAACCTTCAATGTTGCATAAATGGCAGGAGGGGCCTGCCCGCAGGCGATGTTTTTATGCCCCTGTAAGGTAAAGATTAGGCGGGAAGGGGCATCTTCTGGTTGAGATACTCAAGGTGCAGCCTTAAAAATTCAAAGTCGTTGATATCATCCACGTCATACCAGAATGGAAGCATGGACAGCCTGATGTCCGTCTGCTTTATGCCCTTCAGTATCATGCTCACATCCCTGCCTGTATCCAGACGGATGTTACGGAAGACGGCGTTTATCTTTTCCTTCCTTGCGCCGATCAGATACAAGCCCTGGTCAAAGCACGGTCCTATGACGAAATCATTCCTCTGAAGCTTCAGAAACGCCTTCCTGATAAAGTCCACCGGCATGGAGGGGCTGTCGCTCCCTATCAGGACAATATGGGTGTAGCCTTTTGCAGCACAGTGCTTAAATGCATTGAATATCCTCTCACCCAGTGTCTTCCCGCGCTGGTTGAAGGTGCTCATATCGTAGGTCTTTGCAATGTCCTTCAGAAAGGCATGATTTTTTGAAGGGGCGCAACCCAGAAACCTGTCGACCCCCCTGAGCCGCGCGCACCGCGAGATGACCTCCGTGACAAACGCCCTGTATACCTCAACGGTCTTTCCGGCCCCCATGTCCGCCTGCAGCCTTGTCTTGACAGTGCCGGGCACAGGGGCCTTTACAAAGGTGATAAGTGCTTTTTTCATCCCGGATATTTTAATGAATATCCATAACAATTGTAAAACAAACTTCACTACTTAACCTTGCATTGGCATAAAAACATCGCATGCACCCCTACTCTTTCTCGAATACTGCGCCGTCCATGTATCTCATTATGTCATCATAGTCCTTCTTGGACTTTTCGTACATTATTGCATTTTCTATGGCTATGCCGCACTGCTCGGCAAGCGCGGCGGCAAAGCCGATCTCCTGCTCCGAGAACCTCCTCGGCTCCCCTGTGAGCAGCCTCAACACCCCAAGCACCTTGCCCCTTGCAATGACCGGCAGGGTGAGCATGCTCTTTATCCCCTCTTCCGCGGCCTCCTTCTTGTACTTGATCTTGTCGTCCGTTGTAACATCGTAGATGGCCACGGGCTTTTCATTGAGCGCCTCGATTACGTTCTCCTCGGTGTCCACAGGCCCCCTGTTGAGGTATTTTTCACTCAGGCCGTATGCCGCGGCGAGTATGAGCTTCTTCCCCGTGTGATCCAGCAGGCGTATGGTGGCGGCCTTCAGCCCCATCACCTCGGGGATCTTCTTCACGATCATGTCAAGCACCTCGTTGGCGCGCAGGGTGGAGCTGACGGCCTTTGTGACCTCCTGAAAGACCGAGAGATACTCCTTTTCCTTGGATATCTCTTTTTCAAAGTGCTTTGCATTTACAATGGCTATCGCCGTCTGCTCGGCTATTGCCGACATGAACCTGAGGTCCTCTTCGCTGTATTTTCTCGGCCTGGTTGTGTACAGCCTGAGCACCCCCATCACTTCGTTCTGAAAGCGCATGGGGATGGAGAGAATGGTGCGGATGCCTTCCTCTACCGCCTCCTTGTAGTATATCGAGTCCCTGTGCTCTGTGATGTCGTACTCCGAGACCGTCTTGCCGGCCAGGGCGTCGTCAATGCTTGCATCACAGGCGACGGGCCCCTTGTTGGCGTATTTTTCACTGAGGCCGTAGTATGCAACCAGTTCCAGTTGCCGGGTCTCCCTGTTCAGGAGGCGGAGGGAGCTTCCTTTCAGGCCCATCACCTCGGGAATCTTTCTGACTATCATGTTCAGGACTTCCCTGAGGTTCAGGGTGGAACTCACCGCCTTCGTGATCTCCTCAAAGACCCTGAGATACTCTTTTTCCCTTGAGACCGCGCTTTCAAAACGCCTTGCGTTTACAATGGCTATCGCGGCCTGTTCAGCCAGGGCTGACATGAACTTGAGGTCGTCGTCAGTGTATTTCACGGGCTCGCTGGTGTACATCCTCAGTACGCCGATCACCTCTTTCTTGAAACGCAGGGGAATGGACAGTATGCTCCTGATTCCCTCTTCTATGGCCTCTTTGTAATACCTTGAATCCTTGTGCTCCGTGATGTCGTATACAGAGACGGGCTTGCCGGCCAGGGCGTCGTCAATGCTTGCATCATAGGCGACGGGCCCCTTGTTGGCGTATTTCTCGCTGAGGCCGTAACACGCGGCGAGCTCCATCTGTTTCGTCTCTTTGTTAAGGAGCCGGAGGAGGCTGGCCTTGACATTCATGACCTTTACAACGTTTGTCACAATAAGGTGCAGGACTTCATCCGTGGAGATGCTGGAGCTTATGGCCTTGCATATATTCTGGTAGCTCTCGAGGTAGACCTTTTTCTCGAATATCTTCTCCGCACAGGAAGGGCACATGCCGTGAGTAAAGATACCGAAGCCTTCATTCGTGAGATATGTCTCAAGCTGTTCCCAGTAATTCTCATCACTTCGTATCTTCTTGCACCAGCCGCAGATGGGGATCAGCCTTTCCCTTTTTTCGGCCTTTATCCTGTTTGCTGCTGTCTCAATGCAATCCGAAATATCCCTGAAGGTTACAACAGCCCCTGTTATCCCGCCCTTGTTGAAGACCGGTGATGCATTCTCCTCCACGGGTATCTTTCCGCGGTCCCCTGTGTTGAGGAGAAACTGTTTGCTTACCACCCTGTTTTCACGCATGCAGAGTTCGGCCGGGTACTCGAAGTACCGGAGGGTGTTTCCGCGTGCATCTTCATATCCGATATTCACCCTGTCAAGGGGCATACCGGTCACTTCCCCGGGGTCAAGACCCGTCAGGGACGCGGCCGCCCTGTTCCAGAACAGGATTTTCCGGTTCCGGTCAACGAGATACACCCCATCCGTCATGTTATCGAGTATCCGGCGGTAAATTTTCCGGTTCCAGCTCAGCATGGTGGCCTATAGTTTACCTTACAGTGGCATAAAAATACCGCCTGCGGGCAGGAGAGCCTGCCGGAAAAGCTTTATCTGCGATTCCTTCAGGAAATACTCCGCACAGCATATCAAGTTCCCGTGATTCGTGTCCGTTGTCCGTGACCGTAAAAGACAAAAAAACGGACACGGTTAACCGACACGGAGGACGGCCTTTTTCCCGTTATTTCCTGCAACAAAAACATATTTCCAATATCCCATCGCTTTATAAAGGTTTTACGGCAGGCTCTCCTGCCTGTTTATGCAACATTAAGGTCTACTATTCCGGGTGCCGGAATGAAAACACCCGGTACGCACGGGCAGGATCATTTTGCGGCATACACTATGTTTTTTGTTAAAAACTTGCCGTGGTACATGGCATCGTCCGCAATCTTCAGGAGATCATCCTTGTTGTCTGCATTGTCGGGATAAGATGCAACCCCGAAGCTCGCCGTCAGCCTTATGGGGTAACCCTCGTCTCTCAGGAAGATGT